>CADBSP010000216.1 GCA_902797405.1 uncultured Eubacteriales bacterium
CGATCCAGAAAAAGTGTTACGTTCTCTCTTTCCTTGAAATTCTCCCATAGTTTAGCTCCTCTTCTTTTCAAACTAGTAAAAACTTCAAAATAATACCAAATTAAAGTCGTAAATATCTCAACATTATAACACAATTCGAAGTAAAAAAAGAGGGATTGTAAAACTAACTTCCGCTTTTGCAGAAGTATCTTCGATGTAAAGCAAGTTACATAAAAAAGACCGCGGGAGGACTCATTACATACCGCGATCTTTCTTTCCTTTTGAGACTATGTGGTTCTACTTGGATGTCCGTTATTTAAGCAGCTTCCTTGTGTAACAATCTTTAAGTCTTCTGCTTGCCTATTAATAATTGTTAATTTGCTTTTCATGCTGCCGGTTCGTCAAACTCTCTAGTTAGCATCCCTGGGAACAAGCACTTCAAAAGATTCTTCTAATCTCTGATGATTAACAGCTGTCGCATCGAAGCGTACCGTGCGAAACGCAATCTGCATAATCGGTCCTGCGGCAAACGCACAAATAATTGTTCCAATTCCTACAGGACCTCCAAGCAGCCAACCAATAAATGTTGCAGTGCTTAGAATTATAATGCTCACTGCTCCGATGGGTATGCTTTTAATTCTCTTTGATATGCCCACCAGCAATGTATCTCTAGGCCCACATCCAAGCGACGCTGACATGTATGCGTACTGAGTGTACCCCAGAATCACCAATCCCAAAAACATAATCGGAATCCCTGTAACAAGCGAATTACATTTTGGTACAATGCTTAGCCAATTAAAGAAGTCCACAGACTTGCCAACAACAAAAGCATCGATGAACATCGCAATGCCAATCGGTTCCCTCATTCGCATATCTATAATCAGGATTGTCAAAGACGCAGCCACCGATGCAGTCCCATAAAGGATGCCCAAGGTCTTTGATATACCAAGGTTAAGCACGTCCCACGGCGCCACACCCAAATTGGCCTGAATAGTAAGATAGATACCAAACCCATTTATAAACAGGCTGACTGCAGCCAGAAGCATGTTCACGGCAATCGCGCCTCTTGTTTTGTTTTCCCTTAATTTGTTACGCATTTTATTCTTTCAATTACCACCAGATTGATATCCATCAGTTTGACTAATGAAAACAATCTATATTTTTTCCCATGATAGGATTATATAACAAACTACCCGGCAAGTCTCAGTCAGCCATAAAAAGTTTAAAATAATGTGCTTAAAACTATTATCCCTATTGTAATATTAAATCAATTGGACTATTATAGTCTTGCTCTATGGAGCATAGGATTTGATTGTTATGGAAAACAAAGATTTGATGACTGAAGGATCCATTAGGAGAAAGATTATACTCTTTGCTCTTAATGTATTCCTGGGGAATCTATTTCAGCAATTATATAATACCGTCGATTCTATCATCGTGGGTAACTTTATCGGCAGCAACGCATTGGCTGCCGTTTCTAGTGCCGGAAATCTTGTGTTTTTGGTTATCGGACTATTCATAGGAATATCTATCGGCGCAGGGGTTGTTATCTCAAACTTCGTAGGGGCCAGAGATAGCGAGTTGGTTTCTCTATCTGTCCACTCAACTGTAGCGCTTGGTCTTACCTGCTCAGTAATTCTAACAATAGTAGGTGTTGTTTTTGCTCCACCTGTACTACGATTAATGAACACTCCTGACAATGTGCTTCCCGAATCCATAACCTACTTTCGAATTTATTTTGCAGGATCATTCGGTTTTGTAATGTATAATACCTTCGTTGGAATTCTAAGAGCTACCGGAGATTCCAAGCATCCGCTTTACTACCTTATAATATCTTCTGTAATCAATATCATTCTGGACCTTGTACTAATTGCAGGCTTCGGAATGGGTGTCGGAGCTGCTGCTTTTGCAACAGCAATTTCCCAGGTTATTTCCGCCTTATTCGCTTTTTATCGCCTGACCCATGTCGATGCAGATTACAAAATCGAGATCAAAAAAATTCGCTTCGATAGAATCATGACAAAAAAAATAATCAGCTACGGCCTTCCATCGGGACTTCAAAACTCTGTAATGTCCCTCTCCAACGTAGTGATTCAATCATATATCAATACATTCGGGGAATATGCCATGGCGGGAATCGGTGCGTATTCCAAAATCGAGGGCTTTGTTTTCATTCCCATAACCAGCTTCGCAATGGCCATCACCACCTTTGTCGGTCAAAACATAGGTGCAGGTGAAATCGAACGAACAAAAAAAGGAATCCGCTTCGGTTTAACGAGCACCATCCTTTCCTGCGTAATAATTGGCGTTGCTATCGCAATCTTCTCTGAGCCTCTGCTCGCTCTCTTTGATAGGCATCCCCAGGTTATAGAATTTGGAATGGGTCGAGCCCATGTAGTCTCCATGTTCTTCTTCCTCTGCGGGTTCAGCCATTTCATGGCAGCAGTTTTAAGAGGCTTCGGTAAACCAATGTCTGCCCTAATAGTATTCCTCGTATGCTGGTGCGTAATCAGAATAATCGCAATAATGATCTTTGCCAACGTATTCCAGACAATATACCTAACCCACTGGATCTATCCAATAACATGGACGCTGTCTTCAATCTCCTTCGCTATCATCTATAAACGTACGGACATGAGCAAGCTTCACATATAATCTATTAGAAGCTGTGGCCTCCTCCACCACCGGAGAAGCCACCGCCCCCACCTGAGAAACCTCCACCTGAGAAGCCACCTCCCGAGAAGCCACCTCCACTTCCTCCGCCGGAACTAGTTGAAACTTCCTCATATGTTATTGAGTCTATTACCTTGGTTGCTGTTACGCTAGCTGCCAGAGTTGATGCCGTAGTTGCTGCAAAGATCTGCTGTTCGGGCGCAGCCTCCGGTTTACGATTGCGTCGAGCCAAAAAGTATGTGACTACTATTGCCAGGGTTAGAGCCACCAGAGCATTAGTAATGTGCTTCATGGGACGAGCAATCCTACCACCTTCCAGAAGTGTATATGCCTGTCTAAACGCATTTACCGCACATCCGTAATAGTCTCCCCTGGTAGCATATGTGTAAACATTGTCTGTAATCGTATTTGCATAACCCTTTGTAATCACGTTATATACAGAACCAGCGCTGGAAATCTGTATCATTCGGTTATACATGTCAATTACAAAAATGGTTCCGCTGTCGTTTCCAAAATGAGAATAATACCAGTCGTTGGCAAATCTCTCTGCGGTAGTGCCACTACCTGATCCGGAAACAAAGGCCACGTTTCCGTATTCCGTAATCGGCATCATTTCATTAACCAAGTCAGCTTCCTCGGCATCTGTAAGAAGATCTTCTTTATCATCTATAATAACTGCATATCCCGTCTGGGGATTAGTATATATTGTTCTCTCTTCAGCATAGGATTCTTCCGGTGCGAATTCAAAAATTGACAAAACTGCAATCATCAAAATAAGCAGCAATAATGCAATCTTCTTTCCGGTTGCATTGACATTCCCCTGCACATTCAAAGTCCGAGCCCTGTTATTATGACCTTTGGTTTCTAAATCAGTCCTTGGCATTATCTCTTCCTCCTTCCCTGTCAAAGAAAGTAGGTATTGGCCTGGTAGTCAGCAGATTGTAATACCTGATTAGTCCCACACTGGTTATTGCCGCACCTAAACCGCAGAATGCACAGGCAATATAGTAATAGTAATCATGA
>CADBSP010000217.1 GCA_902797405.1 uncultured Eubacteriales bacterium
CTCTTTACCTATAGCATAAGTGTCGCCTCTCATCTCAACTTCAAATATATGAAGACATTGAGGGCATCTGTGTTTTTCATACCTACTCATTTATCCGTTCCCTTCTTATCACAAAACATATATGCTCTACTGTCACTTTAGCAAACTATCGCTTTCCTCTTTTACTTACAACCACTTTCATATTTCCCTCTAAAACATCTTTGCTCCATGAAATGGGGGTAATCTCGCAAAGACCTTCTTCTATTGTTCTGATCGTCTCGCTAAATGTGATTTTACTAAGATCCAGTTTGCGATACATTCTTTTTTCAGGCTTCATGATTTACTCCTTTTTATACAAATCCCTCTATATCCTAATCCCATAAATCCCAAAAATATTTTTCGAACAATTTCATAAATTCCCTTTTACATTGGTTCTGATATTTCCTCATCTTTTTTTCATATACATGAACTTCCTTCAAGGCAATGCTGTATCCTTTTCTAAAATCTTTATTGGGATGCCTATCTGGCATAACACATATATAATAATTGCCCTCCTTTTCTTCTTTCTTTTCTTTTACCGTCTTTAGCCTCTCGCCATCCTCAAATTCTTCCTTAAACCTCTCATAAAATTCATTCAGTTTCTCTTTTCTTTCTTCATGTTCCTTATGCCAGGTGCAAGTTTCTTCATCAAGTTCTTCTAACAAAAATGCCATTTGTGACAATATAGCTGTCCACCGTTCATCACAAATTCGCTCAATCTTGTCCCTTTGTTTACGTTGGTCGTTTTCATCCATATGTAGCATCCACTCTCTATAGTTTTGAGCAGATAACTCTTCTTTATGCTCCATGTAGTATTCCTTGTATAATGACATTGGAAACCCCTGGTGGTTTTCCGCTAATTCTCTTAACATTTTTGATGCTATATTTGGGAACCAATCGCGAAAATTCCATACATCAGAATCCGAATACCCTTTTTCAGCCCGCTGCTTTCTGTAGAGTTCTTCTAAATCTCCATCATATGCATTCTTTACCATAGTACTTTTCCTCTTTATTTACCGACTCAGATACTTTTTATCTAGGTGTTTCTTAATGTCCTCCGTTGTTATTTCTCCATTAATCTCCTGTATGATTAACTCGAGCATGTCATTTGACACCTCAAGCCCCTGGCCTTCACAAAGGCCCAATGCAAAAGTCCACGCTTCAAGTTTTTTTCGTTGTTCTGCCGGCAACTCCTTTTTTAACCCTGTATTGATTCTTTCCCTTAATATGCCTAACTTCATATTTTCATCCTACTTCTTTGAGGCTTTTCTATTCTTTCGTAACTGTAAACTAAGCTAATCGCGACCTCCTTGAAGGGCAGTCTCCTCATCTTTAAGAAGACGCGCACTCTAAGCCCCTTAATCGGTATATTTCTTTCTCCAACAACAGGAATATCACCTCTAGAAGTTCTTACGACAAAGCCACAAATCTCACTTTCCCGTTTTAAATACCTGCTGCATTCCCCATCAAGCGCCCACATGCATCTTCTTGCAATATAGTTGTAATAGATTGGAACTCCAGCAGAAATAATCAATCCTGCTAAGAACACCGTATCCCCTACCTTGTTTGCTCCGACGGAGATAAACATCATTAAGCTAAATAGGAGAATAACAAATCCAACAATAGCATTTTTCCCACATGCATATTTCATCTTCGCAGGTGTCTCTCCACCTATGATTATTCCGTCACCAATACTGTATTCAACCCGTCTTAAAAAGAAAACGATTCCCAACATTCTCTGCTTCTCCATCTTTTAATATAATCCTTGGCCTCTTCACTTGGATCATAATGAAATCCAATACGAGCCATCTTTATTAATCTATCTATATACTCGCTTTTCCAGTTCTCTTTTACTTCTTCGGGAATATCTTCACAACTCGCTAGTTCTTTAGAAAACTCTTTTATACAGTAATTAAATGTGATCAATACTCCTTCATAATCTTCTCTTCTAATCTCTAGAATCTCATCTCCTAGATTTGCCATACTGTTATATGGCGCAAAGTGGTCGATAGCCACATACTTCTTCTGGATTTCACACCATAGCAGTCTCTCAGTTTGATCAAACTTCTTATAGGCCTTTTCCAGAAAAGTTAAAGACTTTTCATATTTATGCCTTCTCTCTAAATCTTTATCTTTTACTGTTTTAAGCCTTCTGAGATCCATATTATGCCTAAGGTCTTCAATCTTTACTTCTGTAGCAAGCATATTCGTAGAGATTCTTTGAATATATTCATCATACGAATCCTCTTTTCGATGAGTTAAGATATCAACAGCCTCAATCACTCTCTCTGAAAACCCCTCTTTACGCAAAACGTCTATAGTACACTCTGTATCTTCTATGATGTCATGTAACAGTGCTACTATCGTAGATTCCGAAAGCAACATTTGCTCCGCAACATGCCAAGGGTGAAGGATATATGGTAGTCCCGCCCTATCAGTTTGCCCTTCATGGTATTTAGCCATTAATTTCATGGCTTTCTTCGTGTCCGGTGTGTAAATCATTTTTTATCTCCTCATACTTGGTTAGGAACCTGCTACCTGTATCGAAAACACCTTCCTTTATCGCTTGCTTCATCAATTCGCAGTATTCTTCATATCCCGCAAAGAACTCATCACTGTTTATTTCCTTCCACCCGTACTTATCACCTTTGGCAATCTCCGTCACAGAGATTTCTACTATATTCAGTCCGTCGTAGTTTATCTTAGAATACGGCCAGTCCGTACCTATTCTTCTAATTTCTGTTCTCTCAGTAAAGTGTATTGGTGTGGAAAAAGTGACGCCAGTAACTGAGTTCATATCGCTAGCCCTTGCACTAACCACCCTCATATACACTGTTCTCTCTTCGTCCTTAAAAATGTAGTTTCTGTTTAGATACTTCTGCAACTCAGCAATTCTGTCAATTCCCCGTTTTTCAATATCCAGCAGACTCTTTCTCTGAATAAGTTCTACAGCACGCTTTTGATTATTTGCTTCTTTCAAGAATAAATCCGTGATTTCAACTAGTTCTTTAAGTTCCTCGTCTATTTTAGTCCGACGAAGCACCTCAACAATATGCTCAATATCCAGCATCTCTTGCGTCTGTCTCACATGAAGCATTAATTCTAAATCCGAATAGGCGGGTCTAAAAGTTCTCCACTCGCTATTATTTTCTTTGCTTTTCTTCTTATTCATCCATTATCCCTCACTCATCGTCGCATTTATTATTCGTTCAATCTCCCGCGCTTCCGTACCGTCTATTTCCTTAACTACACTCGCCTTCCAAACGAAGTCTCTAAATACCGAATCGGCATACTCTCTATCCTTATATAACAGGTCGCTTATCAAAGCTTTAATTCCGTCAAACAAGTCTTCAAAGCATTTCTCATCCGATCTTTGACCTCTTTCATCGTAGAACATATGGTATTTTCCATTCTCAAAGATAAGGCAAGTTGATTCATCACGCATATCGAAAATTGTGTATGATCTACCATTCACGCCCTCTTTTGTAAGTATATCAACAAGGGTTTGTACTAGAGATCTATAGAACCAGCCTAATATCTTATTTGTTAAACATATCTTATAATCCATCCGTTTATCTTTCC
>CADBSP010000218.1 GCA_902797405.1 uncultured Eubacteriales bacterium
TCGGATACGCGGTACTCCACCAGATCCTTGGTTTCACGATAGAAGCCGTCCGTCGTCCAGGTTGTGACCTCGATATATTTCAGATTGTGTTCATCCAAGGTTTTTTCTATGGCTCGCCTGGCTTTATCACTTACGTCAATGAACCTGGAAGGTGGCGCATAGTGATATGATGCCCCCTCGTCTCTTAATGCTCTCTTTGGAACCAGGAACACATTCTCATCCATGGGAACCAGCACACCACAGGATCCTGCACTAATAACCTCTTTTACGCCGTAAGCAGATAGCCAATCCAGAAATTGCACAGACGCAGAGGCTCCCACAGGAGCTTGAATTATTGCTATATCTTCACCCTTATACTTAACAATAAAAAGCGGAAACAGCTTGGTTATGGAAATGAAGTCCATAACCTTTACTCCATTATTGGCTGCAGCATACTTCTCTATTTCATCCCCTAAAAAGGCCAGGACCGCCTTCTTAGGTAGCTTAACATTATGCCCCTCATGATTGGGCATTATGATTGCATTTGTATCGGTATCGAATTCAAGAATGGGAAATTCATTCTTAATTATCATATTTACGACCTCCACACCTTAATGTTGCACTTTCATGCTAGACCTATTCTACCATATACCGCGCAAAAAATGTGCTATAATACGCTTGGTGCAATTCAGATTCCACGAGGCGCTAATCGAAGGTATCCAGCACCTAAGGGAGAATGATTATGAATAGAAATCTGCAAAAACTGCTGATAACCCTCCTGCTCGTCGGCGCCATCGTCGCCATAGCAGCTTGTGGCATGCGCACAAACCCAAGCCAGGGCTCCAAGCTTCCACACCGTGATACCGATCCTTCCCTCAGGGTATTTATCGCAACCGACCTTCATTACATTTCGCCACATCTTACCGATAATGGCGAATACTTCATGCGTATGATTGACAATGCCGACGCCAAGGCCATGCATTTCTCAGAAGAAATAATTGAAGGCTTTGTCACAGCTGTCATCAATGAAAAACCTGACTACCTGATACTCTCCGGCGATCTCAGTTTTAATGGTGAGAAGGCGAGCCACGAAGAGCTGGCAGCTAAACTCGCCCGAATTGAAGAATCCGGAACTGAAGTGCTTGTCATTTCTGGCAACCACGATGTCTATAGCGAGACAGCAGCATCTTTCTCAGGAAGCTCCTACGAATTCGTGGATAACGTCAGCGCAACAGGATTCTCCCGCATTTATTCTGACTTCGGTTTCGAAGAGGCAATAGCCCGCGACGAAGCGTCCTTGAGTTATGTATATGAACTTTCCCCGTCCCTCAGAGCTTTGGTGGTGGATGTTAACACGCGGTTGGAGCTCTGCTATCTTAGGGAGGAAACCCTGGAATGGGTACACGCTCAGCTTGAACAAGCAAAAGAAGACGGAGTGAAGGTCATCGCCGTCAGCCATCAAAACCTACTGCAGCACAGCCCGCTATTTGCCTACGGATATCTAATCCAAGGACATGGCAGACTCACCCAACTCTACGAGGAATACGGTGTTCTCACGAATCTGAGTGGTCACATGCACATTCAGCATATTTCAAAAAGCGAAAATGGCCTGGTGGACATTGCCACCTCGGCCCTCTCAGTTTCTCCTTATCAATACGGGATTCTGGAATTCTACGACGACGGAATTGATTACCATACGGAATTCACTGACTTCCCTCATCGCGAAGAAGCTGTAAGCTTTATGCGCGACAGGTCTCTTAGAACCGCAGTTACGCGATTTCCCGAGCTTTCTGATGACCATCAAAATTTCTATGCAGACATTAACGTCGCCTATTTCGCAGGACGCACCGATTCTATTAAATGGGATACTAAATTATATAACGACCTTCTGGAAAACTCCTCGTCTTCTTCATACCTAGAGTCCATCTACGACGACGGACTGGAGAATCAGACAGAAATCTATATAGAGCTTGGCCAATAAAATAGGCGACAACTCCGTAGTCGTCGCCTCATTATTGAAGCTTAATTATCTATTTCCCTCCATAAGGATTTAGATACTCCTCTCCCTCTTTATATCAAGGCGTTCCTTGGCTAGAGTTATGGCAGCATTTATCATCACGCCTATTATTGCTATCACGAAAATCATGCCCACATCACCGAATGTGACGGCAGACAGTTTCAGCATATTTCGCATAGGAGGAATAAAGAGAACTGCAACCTGGAGTAAGATACCTATGACCGTAACTATGTTTAGGGCTTTATTGTTCCAGGAGTCCTTTGATACAAATGCCAAATTGCCTCTGGTCTTGCACACATAAGCCATAAGGAGTTCGTTGATAGCCAGGGTAGTAAAGCAGTAGGTTCTGCATAGTCTTAAAAGATCAGGGTCGCTGCTCAGGTCTCCCAAGATGTTTTCCATACCATACTTGGAGATTACAGGAAGCAGAAATGCCAGTAGGGCTGCGGCTCCGCTGATTGTTCCCTGGATAATAATGTTTAGGTAATCACTCCTATTTAGAATTCCTGTTTTAACATTCCTTGGTTTTTCGTTCATTACAGTATCCGAACCAACATCGACTCCCAGAGCCAAGGACGGCGCAGTATCTGTGAACAGGTTAACCCATAGAATCTGTATCGTGGAAAGCGGCGACGCATATCCGGCAAATATAGCGGATGCCATAAGCACCACTTCGCCGAAGTTTGATCTCAAAAGATATACCACGGATTTTTTGATATTGTTAAATAGGTTGCGACCTTCCATTACCGCATTTTTGATGGTGATGAAATTGTCGTCTACCAGAATCATTTCCGCGGCATCCTTTGCCACTTCCGTTCCGCCGATTCCCATAGCAACGCCTATGTCCGCCGCCTTAAGGGAAGGAGCATCGTTTACACCATCACCGGTCATAGAACATATCTTGCCGTGGGACTGGAGAGCCTGAACTATCTGGACCTTGTTCTCAGGGGATACCCTGGCAAACACCCTATAGTTAAGCACATTCTTTCTGAAATCCTCAGGATCCATCTCGTCGATTTCTGCACCGGAAATGCTCTGAGAAATGTCCGTTGCTATATCCAAATCCTTGGCTATGGCAAAGGCGGTTATCTTGTGATCTCCGGTTATCATTACAACATCGATTCCTGCTCTGTGGCATTCATCAATTGTTTCCTTTACGCCGGGCTTAGGCGGATCGATCATCCCTGCTAAGCCAACAAAAATCATATCCTCTTCCTGCGGAGCGTCATCCCCCTCTCGATATGCCAAGGCCAGAACCCTAAGGGCGTTGGAACTCATCTTCTCTGCAGCCTTTGTTACAAGTACCACGTCGTTATTGGTTATATCCCTAACGCCATTTGCGTCAAGGATTCTGTTACACCTTACGATTATGGAATCCACCGCACCCTTGGTATATGAGATATTTTTTTTCTCACCTCCCTCAGTCATCCTGCTTAGGGTGGTCATCATCTTCCTGTCGGAATCAAAAGGAATTTCGTCAAAGCGGTCGTTCCTTGACATGATTTCATCGTAGCCCAGATTATGGTCTTTGGCATATTTGATAAATGCAGTTTCAGTAGGATCTCCGATTTCCGCACCGGTCTCTACAGAATATTTGGCATCGTTACATACAACAAAGCCCTCCAGCATTTTCTCGAAAAGTTTACTGTCCTTTTCTATCTTTGCAGACTCTATTTCTTTTCCGTCCATATACCACTTTACGACAGTCATTTTGTTCTGGGTAAGAGTACCTGTCTTATCCGAGCAAATTACGTTAACGGCGCCAAGGGTTTCTACCGCGTGAAGCTGCTTGACTATGGCGTTTCGCTTGCTCATTTTTTTGATGCCTGCAGATAGAACTATGGTGACGACTGTGGCAAGGCCCTCAGGTATAACCGCAACCGCAAAAGCGATGGATATCATGAGTGTTTCAATAAGCTCTGTATCATAAACAAAGAGCTGACAGACGAACATCAAGATACAGAGAACTACTCCGGCAATGCCCAGGACCAAGGAAATTTTATTAAGATTCTTTTGGAGCGGCGTATCTTGCTTTCCTATTTTATTAAGCATGCCGGAAATCTTGCCGATTTCGGTACTATCGCCGATTTTCTCAACCACCCCTTCTCCTCTGCCGTATTCAACCAGGGTGGACATAAAGGCCTTGTCCTTGCGGTCCCCAAGGGGCGTCTTCTCGTCACTCCTTTGCTCGTGATCTTTTTCTACCGCCAGGCTCTCCCCCGTTAGGGCGGATTCATTTAACCTAAGGGAACTGGTTTGAACCAAGGTAAGATCGGCAGGTACGATTCGTCCCGCCTCCAAGATGACGTAATCCCCCACAACCAAATCCTGAGCAGGGATTTCCTTTTCTTCTCCATCTCTAATTACCACCGCAGTAGATGCATTTATTTGCTTAAGTGCCTCTACAGATTTCTCTGCGGTAACCTCCTGGATGGTTCCGATAATCACATTGGCAAGTACAACTATAGCAATGATTATCCCGTCAACAACCTCCCCGGTTACAACAGAGATAACTGCCGCCACTATCAATAGAATCAGTAATGGCGATGCAAACTGACTTATGACAATCGAGGGCAAGCTTTTCTTTTTGCCCTGGGTCAAAACATTTTTTCCCTCTGCACTTCTTCGGAGAGCTTCCTCCGTTGTTAATCCTTTTTCTATCATACTCACTTCTCTTTACCTTGAATTGATGTAAAAGTCATTATTATTTCTTTATTATACCATAAATTATTATTCATTCCCGCTTACAGTGTACTACGAAACCCTGATTAGGTAGCATTCTTCGCTATAACGATAAGTTCATCATTGTCAGTGAACATCGTCGCTTCACGACTCTTAGGATTGATTTCGATTGAGAATGTACCATCCTCACCTTAACCTTTGACCCAATGTTCTACGTCTCATTTTCTCCTCCTTTAACGATAAAAAAGACTTTTACCGACAATCAAAACGATTTCAGTAAAAGTCTCGCTTCTCAGAACATACTCCGGGGCGTGAACCCGTATTGACGAAAGCATGTTACACATAAATGTGCAAGCTACTCCCTTATTACAATTAAGAGCTTTTATTAAATTACCTATGGTAATTATATCCTATAAGCATTATGATTTCAATGATTTATTATAATTCGACTCCTTTGACATAGGATTCTCTACTGCAAGCCTATATTACACACTGGAGTTAACTTCAAATCAAGAGTTTTTTTCTAAAAAAAGTGAGCAAGACGATCTTACTCACCAATCCATTCGAATTTCTCCAATCTATAGAACGATTCTAATTCGCGTCCCCAAATCTGTTCGCGAAATGATTTCAAAATGACCACCATGTTTGTCGACTATCCATTTAGCAATTGATAAGCCTAGTCCCGTCCCCTCAAAACTCCTAGCTTCATCCGCTCTATAGAATCTTTCAAACATATGGGATACGTCAGCTTCCGCCATACCTATCCCACTATCCTGAACCTGCAAAAACGGGCGGCCTTCCGACAAACCTGCGCTCAGTATTATTTCATCGTGCTCCTTTGTATATTTGGCAGCATTATCTATTAGAATACGTACCGCTTGCTTTAGGAGTCCCGAATCCGCCTGGATGTTTGGAACCGGGTATTCCGGAAGCTTTAACTTATACACATGTGCTTCATCAATCATTACCGATTCTTCATAAGCTTCTTTAATTAGTTCGGTCAGATTTGTTTCCTCCAGTTGGAGAGCAGTTCTGCCGCTATCACCACGAGCAAGGAATAAGAGTTGTTCCACTAAATGCTTCATCCTTTTTGACTCCTTTTGGATAGCATCAATTGATTCCTCTAAAACCTTTTCGTCATCCTTTCCCCAACGAGAAAGCATATCTGCATACCCGCTTATAACAGCTATAGGCGTTCTAAGCTCATGAGAAGCATCATTTACAAATCTCGCCTGTTGTCTATTGCTTTCTCGCACCCTAACAAGCAAATTGTTAATTGCAGCCTCTACCCCCAATAGTTCTCTATCACCTAATGACAAAGAAGAATTCTCATTTCCATCCAAATGAGATATTGCATCTTCAATAAGTTGATATTTATCTTCTCCAAATTCAATTCTGGATAATTCATCCGCCCTAAGAGCCAGTTCGTTGAGCGGACTAAGCATCTTCCTGATCTTGCGGTTCTGAAGCGGTATACCAATTATAAAGAGAAGTAGAAGTCGCAAAGCAAAGAATCCGCTACAAATTCCGGCAATTAATCTTAGCGGTTTATATACACCTACTTCCTCTGTTTGTCCATTTTCTGTTGAAAGCTTATATATTACCTCTATGACTTTTCCTGCCTGATCCTTTTCTATATCAAAGGATCTTTGAGTATTGATGCTAAAAAAACCCAAGGCAGAGTGCTCAGTAGCAATCATGTATACACCTAATGCCAAAACGAAAATAAGGAGGCTGGTAACAACTATGCCCCATATTTCTCTAGTGGTATACGAAGTAACAAACCTCCTGGTTATTGAATTCATTTTGCTGGATGTGGTTTTATTTGATGACATACCCCGCACCCCTCACCGTATGGATGAGTTTAATACCATATGTCTCATCAATCTTTGCTCTTAGATGGCGGACATATACATCCACTATATTTGTTTCTCCAACATAGTCAAAGCCACATACTTTCTCTAGCAATGTATCTCTGGACAAAACTATATCCTTATTTTCCATCAAAGTTTTTAACATCAGGAATTCTCTGTTCACCAGGCTTATTTCCTGTCCGTCGTAAGTAACTCGACGCCTTTTTTCATCAAGCACTAACCTGCCTATGGATAAAACGCCATCTTCAGCCTTATAATCCTTCTCTACTCCTTCCGAACTATTTTGCTTCTCGGTTCCTCTCTCTATAATTCTATGCTTTATTGCAACCCTGATGCGAGCAAGCAATTCTTCGATAGCAAAAGGCTTGGTGATATAATCCACCGCACCTGCATCCAATCCCGACACTTTATCCATTACGGAGTCTCTGGCTGTAAGAAGAATAACCGGTGTATTCTTTTCCTTTTGCAATCGCCTTAAAACTTCCAGGCCGTTCAATTCCGGAAGCATAATATCCAAAAGTATAAGATCAAAATCAGCAGAAAGAGCGAGCTCTAATGCTCGCCTTCCGTCTTCTGCCTTTTCAACGTCGTATCCTTCATGAATCAGTTCCAGCTCTATAAAACGCGCTAGACTTTCTTCGTCTTCCACAACTAATATTTTAATTGGAGTCATAGCTTATTGTACTCATCCTTTACTTTTTCGGCAGCACTGCTGGCCTTATCCATTACCTGGTTTACTTTTCCCATATCTGCTTCACCAGTAAATTCATATGTGAAACCGGCAAATAGAGAAACTACTATTAGTATAACCGTTATCCACCAGAACATAAGAAGAATCAGTGCAGCACCCCATAACGGTAGGTTAACAACAACTTCGCCGTTTTTGTTCCTCGCGATTACAGAGTTTGTCCTTAGGAAATGCCATACTTTTCTTATACCTCTTTTTAACTTACCCCTTACGCTGTCATCCTCCATAGCACTCTCAACTTGCATGGGAACTGATACGTATTGAGTTTGCTCTTCGTACTGCGTTGAATATGTACTGTTTTTGGGAGCCTGAGTTTTGCCTTCTCTTTCTAATATAATCATGGCATCCAAGAGGTCGCCATCTGCTTGCTCCAAAACTCTTTTCGCATCCCCGTAGCTAATTCCAGTTTTCTCTACCAATTTTTCGATCTTTTCAAAATTATCCATCTCGATTCCTTTCCCGGACATTTGGCCCGTTCCCTATTGCTTGACCTAATGATACCGGGGTAACCTTAATCTATCTTTGATGAAAGATTAATTTTAGATTAATGTATAGACTTTCTTGCCTGTTCCGTCATAACCCTTAGGCTTTGATATTAGGCAAAGAAACCGAAGGCTTTCATAAATACGAGCGCCAGTAGGACAATGCAAACAAAGCGGATCATCAAGACGTAGAGCCCACGTCGTCCCATCTTGGCGCCACCCTCTTCCGCCTCCTGAATGATTTCCTTTGGGCCGATTACCCATCCGACTAGGATGCATGTAAGAATCGCTAGTATCGGCATCATGATGTTGTTACTCAGATAGTCAAAGATATCCAGCATCTGACCCGTGTCTCCGGTGGGCAGTTTATACTCAAAGTATAGCAGGTTGTAGCCCAATGCGACAACGATGCCGAGCAACCAGCCGTAGATTGACGCTATGATTGTCGCTTTCCTTCTATCCCAGTGGAATTCATCCATCAAACTGGAGACGATGGCTTCCAGAATCGAAATGCAGCTCGTTAGTGCCGCAAAGATAATCATCAGGAAAAAGAGTACACCGATGATGGTTCCAGGAACCTTCCCCATCGATGAGAAGACCTTTGGTAGAGAAATAAACATCAGTCCGGGGCCACCGCTCATCGCTTCACGTCCCATAAATGTAAAGACGGCGGGCACAACCATGACACCGGCCAAGAGTGCGATACCAGTATCGAAAATCTCAATCCTGTTGATGCTCTTGGGCAGATTCTCATCTTTCTTCAGATACGAACCGTAGGCGACCATAATGCCCATCGCAATTGAGAGGCTATAAAAGAGTTGTCCCATTGCGTCCATGATGACGCCCATAAGTTTTCCGAACGTTAGTCCCTCAAAACTCGGAATCAGGTAAATTGCAAGACCCTGCATACCGGTCCTCTTCACACCGCTGGCGTCGGTGAAGGATAAACTGCAGCTGTAGATTGCGATGCCAAGCACCAGTACCACGAGCAAAGGCATCAGCACACGCGACAGTTTCTCTATACCTTCATTGACTCCGCGGAAAATGACTAAGGCAGTCGCCGCAAAAAAGAGCGTGTGGAAAATTATCGGTTGCCACTGTGCGGTGATGAAGCCGGTAAAGAACCCATCCTCTGCAGCACCTTCAATACCGCCACTTGCAAATACAGTAAAATACTTAAGCACCCAACCGCCAATCAGGCTGTAGTATGGCAGGATGATGGCAGGAATGACTGTTGCCAGAATTCCTAAAAAGCCCCAGCCCTTCTTTAGCGATTTGTATGCGCCCAACGGACCCACACCTGTCTTCCTTCCGATAGCAACCTCTGTCAGAAGCAGTGTGAAACCAAAGGTCAGCGCCAAGATAATGTAGACGAGCAAAAAGAGTCCACCGCCGTTCTTCGCAGCAAGATAAGGGAAACGCCAAATGTTCCCAAGCCCTACCGCCGATCCTGCTGCAGCTAGAATAAAACCTAGCGATCCAGAAAAAGTGTTACGTTCTCTCTTTCCTTGAAATTCTCCCATAGTTTAGCTCCTCTTCTTTTCAAACTAGTAAAAA
>CADBSP010000219.1 GCA_902797405.1 uncultured Eubacteriales bacterium
GCAGCAGGACAATTTGGAAATGTAATAGGAAAATTCCTAAAAGGCACAATGGGTGCAATCGGAATAGTATTCCCGTTTTATCTTATTCTGGTCGGAATCATGATGATTGCCGATAAAACCGTTAGAGTTTCCACTATGTCCTTTGTTCTGGGACTAATCATACTTCTCATGCTATGCGTCATCAACTCGGGAAGATTCATAAATCCTGAAAAAATCGTTTTTAATGCTAAAGATTTCTTTGATAAAGGTGTTACATTAAAAAGCGGCGGACTCTTTGGAATGGGTCTTGGATCACTTCTCGTTAAATATCTCGGAAAGATAGGCCTTTATTGCATTGGAATAGGCGTTGCAGTATTGTGCACTTTTATTCTTCTAAAGGACACACCAATTAAAAAACTCATTAACCATATCAGAATTAGAAATCAGGAAAGACTGATTGAAAAGAACGAATTAAGGGAAGTTAAGGCCAAAGAAAAGGAAGATAGGTTAAAAGAAAAGGAAAGAATCAAGGAAAACCAAAAGAAGATAAACGATATTAAAGCCGAGCAAAAGCGTAAAAGAGAAGAAACCAAAGCAAAGAACGCTAAAGAAATAGAAGAAGGATCTCATGATAGTTTATTTGCTTCATGGCCAAGTTTATTCCCGAAGGACCATGAAGTTATTGATGATTCTTCCAAATTCGATAAAGGCCTTCCTCTCAATCCAAAAGAAGAAAGAATTATAAACGTCATGAATGATGACTCCAATAGACCCCAAATATCCAGGGGATTGGGGTTGGAACCTCAGAGAGTGGTTGAACCCGGACATGGCCTGGGTGAGGAATTAACAACCCTTCCAAAGGAAAACTATGATTCCAGAGCAGAGGGTCTAAAGATAGTTCAATCTTCTGTTCAACCAAAGAATGAAACTGCTCCATCCAGGGCTAGAGTAGATAATGAAAAAGAGAAGAGGATGCCGGTTGAAAAAACTCGCTCGGATTATTCTTCTCCTGCAACTACTAGTTCAAATTCTGAAACTAAAAATGTCGATAAGATATCCAATAGGGAAGCCAAGGATGCAACTTTGGATGAAGCAGAATTCAACAAGGTTAAAAAGCCGCGCAGATATAAAAAACCTACTATTGATCTTTTGAAATATGTTTCAAGCAATCAGGATTTAAGCAAGACAAATTCTGAATTAAAGGAAAAAGCCGAACTCTTGGAACGCACTCTTCAGAGCTTTAATGTTGACGCAAAGGTTATCCAGGTCACACAGGGACCGGCCGTAACCAGATATGAAATACAGCCAAATGTCGGTGTAAAGGTTAATAAAATTGTTAGCCTCGCGGATGATATCGCCCTGAATTTAAGAGCCAGAAGCATCAGAATAGAGGCGCCGATTCCAGGAAAGGCCGCGGTTGGTATCGAGGTAGAAAACGACAATGTCAATATGGTTACCATTAGAGAACTAATTGACAGCAAAGAGTTTAAACAGGCTGATTCCAAGATTTCCTTTGGTGTCGGTAGAGATATCGCAGGAAAGGCAATTGTCGCCGACTTAAAGAGCATGCCGCATCTTTTGATTGCAGGATCCACAGGTTCCGGTAAGAGTGTCTGTATCAATAGCATCATTACCAGTATACTCTATAAAGCGGATCCCGATGAAGTCAAACTGGTGCTTATCGATCCAAAGGTTGTTGAACTCGGAGATTATAATGGAATACCACATCTTTTGATTCCTGTCGTTACAGATGCAACCAAGGCTGCAGCGTCCCTTAATTGGGCTGTGGCTGAAATGACCAATAGATATAAACTTTTCGCTGATAATCACGTAAAGGATTTGGCAGGATATAATGAATTCCTAAAGTCTGAAGGAAGAAAGGATGAAACGCTTCCTCAGGTTGTAATAATTATCGATGAATTGGCAGACCTTATGATGGCAGCCCCGTCGCAGGTTGAAGAATCAATCTGCAGATTGGCGCAATTGGCGAGAGCCGCAGGGATGCATCTTATTGTTGCAACTCAGAGACCTTCCGTAGACGTTATTACTGGTCTAATTAAAGCCAATATTCCTTCCAGAATTGCTTTTGCTGTTGCATCACAATTCGATTCCAGAACTATCCTGGATATGGGCGGTGCCGAGAAACTGGTCGGAAAGGGCGATATGCTCTACAATCCTCTAGGAATGGGTAAACCTATCCGAGTTCAGGGGTGCTTCATAAGTGCGGAAGAAACCCATAGGGTAATTGATTTCGTTAAAAATCAACAGGATGCCGAATATGATAACCAGGTCCTGGATACAATCAACAAAGGTAATGCTCAGGGTTCAGGCGGTGATTCTACCGATGAATTGTTTGATGAGGCAGTCCAATTTGTTATTGAGGCAGGTAAGGCATCGACCTCATTAATCCAAAGAAGATTTAGAATTGGATATAACAGGGCAGCCAACATAATTGATGAAATGGAAGCAAGGGGAATTATTGGTCCTGCCGATGGAAGTAAGCCAAGGCAAGTCTTTGCCACATCAGTTCCGGGAACCGAAGAAGATGAAGTTTATTCCGATAACGAATCAGGAAGTGAAGATATTACAACTTCCTCTTCAGAAGAAGATATTATCAATGAATCTTCTTCTGAATTAGAATCATCCTCGGAAGCTGTTTACGAATCCGGTCAGGGAATAAGGGAGGATTCCAATTTTACGTATCATTCGGATTCCGAAGAGGAATTCGATTCCAGGAATAGCAAGATAATTCAGGATCTATGGGATGATATGGATAATAAATAGCTTATACTAACAAAAGAATAATTGATATGGCAAAGAAGTTTTATATTGACACATTGGGTTGTCCTAAAAACGTAAACGATAGCGAATACGCAGCAGGCGTTCTTCTGGGAGATGATTACACCGAAGTTGATTCTCCCGAGGATGCTGATTTTGTTATTGTTAATACCTGCGCCTTTATAGAAGATGCTAAAAAAGAATCTATCGATAGAATTTTTGAAATGGTCGATAGAAAGAAGCCGGGAGCCAAGCTGGTTGTATCAGGTTGTCTGGCTCAAAGATATGGTGAGGAGCTTGCAAAGGAACTTCCGGAAGCATCATGCTTTATCGGTGTTGAACAGTATTCCAATATAGCCAGTATTCTTAATGAAATAGAGAATAAACAAAGGGACGACAATCCTGACTATTCAAATGACAAAGGTGTTAATGTGACGAATAATAACAATACTTCAGATCGTGTATTTATCCAGTCATGCAATTTAGATTATCTGGAAAAGACAGTTAGAAGATATAAAGAGACACCATATACGTCCACTATTAAAATAGCAGAGGGCTGCAACAATAGATGCTCATATTGTGCTATACCATATATCCGTGGTAATTACCGAAGCAAAAAAATGGAAGACATCATTCAGGAAGCTATTGAACTTGCTGAAGCCGGATGCAAAGAATTGATTTTAATTGCCCAGGATGTTGCGTATTATGGCAAGGATATGTATGGAAAATACATGCTTTCTAACCTGCTAAGGGAACTGGTGAAGATTGATGGCATCCGATGGATTAGACTTATGTATTGCTATGATGATAGAATTACCGACGATCTTATAGATGTCATAGCGACAGAGGAAAAGATTTGTAAGTATATCGATATTCCAATTCAACATGGATCGGATAAAGTGCTAAAGGAAATGCACAGAAATTCCACCAATGAATCAATCAGAAATGTCATCAAAAAACTAAGAGATCGTATCCCCGGAATCTGTATCAGAACAACCATGATCGTTGGATTCCCCGGGGAAACGGATGAGGATTTTGATGAACTTGTTCGTTTGGTTGATGATATGGAATTCAACAGAATGGGAGCATTTAAGTATTCCAAGGAAGAAGGAACTCCTGCAGGTAGGAGGGAAGACCAAATCAGCGAAGAAATAAAGGAATACAGGTTGGACGCATTAATGCGCAGACAAATGGATATTTCCTTAAACAATAATAAGAAACTGATTGGCACCATTCAGGACGTCATTATCGATTCCTTGGAAGGAAAAGAAACCATTTACGGAAGAAATGCAACATCCTATATGGGCAGAACATCCTTTGATGCACCTGAAATAGATAATGGCGTTATATTCACCGCATTAGATGATGACTGTGGCGAACTTAAGGTTGGCGACATGGTTAAGGTGAAGGTGCTTGATGCTTTTGATTATGATTTAGTGGGTGAAATATGGACGGAAGAATAGTCATAATAGATGGTAACAGCTTAATCAACAGAGCCTATTACGCAATGCAAAGACCAATGATGACCAAGGAAGGTATTTATACGCAGGCCATCTATGGTTTTTTAAATATGCTATCAAAAATTGAATCCGACTACGAACCGGATTATATGGCAGTTTGTTGGGATTTGAAAGCACCGACTTTTAGACATAAGGAGTATGAGGAATATAAGGCCGGAAGAAAAAAGATGCCGATGGAACTGGCTATGCAACTTCCAATTATGCAGGAGATACTTGATGCCAAATGTATTAAGAATCTTTCTTTGGAAGGATATGAGGCTGATGACATTATCGGTACATTGGCTAGAATGAGCGAAGAGGAGGGGCTTTCTCCTTTAATCATTACGGGAGATAAAGATGCACTTCAGCTTGCCAGCGATAAAACAAAAGTACTTATAACACGTAAGGGAATATCCGAATTTGATTTATATGACAGAGAGAAGATGATCGAACGTTATGAGCTTACGCCTTCTCAGTTTATCGATTTAAAAGGGCTTATGGGAGATCAGTCGGATAATATCCCCGGTATTCCGGGAGTCGGAGAAAAGACCGGAATCAATCTGCTTAAACAATTTGGAAGCATAGAAGAAATGCTTAACCATACTGAAGAGATATCTTCTGCAAAGTTAAGACAAAAGGTTGAGGAGCATGCGAACCTGGCAAGGATGAGTAGGCGTCTCGCTGAGATTCAATTAAATGTCCCTTTGGATATTGATATTGAATCCCTTGCTGTTAAAGAACCCGATTACGATAAATTGATAGATCTATACTCAAAATTGGAGTTTAACAGTTTTCTAAAAAAACTCCATGTTTCAGGAGCCAAGGAAGAATCAAATAACAAGTCCGGAAACACAAACTTTCAATCTGCAGATTTAAGCTCAATAAAAAGAGAAATAGTTTTAGAATCCAAAAAAACTGACGAAATAATAAAAACTATACCAAGTGATTCGCCTATAGTTATAAAGGTGTTCTCGGACGATAGTCATATTGATATTCCAAGGATTACAGGAATCAGCGTTTTGGCTAACACCAATTATTATTATTTTTCCGATGATGCAATAGACTCCGTGTCCAGATGGATTCTTAAAGACAATAAATTAATTGGACATAGCCTAATAGACGATATTTATCCTCTTCTCATGAATTGGCCGGATGCTACCGCAGAGTTTGCTGTTTCCTACGATACAGAAATTGCCGCATATTTGAGTGAACCTTCTAGGTCTGGATATACATTAAAATCCCTGATAGTTGAAACCTTCCATGAGGATATAATGGATGAAAAAGAGTTTAATGCTGAAACATCTCAATTAAGTCTTTTCGAATCCAATCATGAAAAATATGCTGATTATGGTTTTACCATAACTACGTCGATATCCAGACTTATGGAGTCACAAACTGTTGAAATAGAAAGCAAGAACCTGGAAAATGTTTTGTACGAAGTGGAACTTCCTCTTATTAGAACTCTTGCATCGATGGAAAAGGAAGGATTTAAAGTTGACGAAAAGACGCTAACTGAATTTGGATCAGAACTAAAAACGGAAATTGAAAACCTTACAAAGGATATTTATGACCAGGCTGGGGAAGAATTCAATATTAATTCAACTCAGCAATTGGGTGAAATTCTTTTTGATAAACTTGGCTTGACCTCAGGAAAGAAAACAAAAAAGGGATATAGCACCAGTGCCGAGGTATTGGAAAAAATCTATGAAGAGCATCCAATAGTGCCGATGATTCTCAGATATAGAACATTAACAAAGCTTAATAGCACGTATGTGGAAGGTCTTAAACCTTTGATAGGTTTCGACAATAAGATAAGAGCTCATTTCCAACAAACAGTTACAGCAACGGGAAGAATTTCATGCACGGAACCGAATCTTCAGAATATACCTATTAGAAATGAATTCGGAAGACAGCTTCGTAAAGCTTTCGTTCCTTTGGATAATGAGCATGTTTTGGTCGGAGCTGATTATTCACAAATCGAACTTAGGATACTTGCGCATTTGTCCGAGGATGAATCTTTGATTGAAGCGTTTAATAATGGTGATGATATTCATAGAGCTACAGCAGCCAGAGTTTTTGGAATACCGTATGAAGAAGTCACTTCGTTGGATAGGAGTAAGGCAAAGGCCGTGAACTTTGGAGTTATCTATGGTATGAGCGGCTTTGGCCTTTCTGAAGAATTGGGCATAACCAGAAAAGAGGCAGAGAGATTTATCGCCGATTATTTTGAAAAGCATCCTAAGGTTAAAGCATATATGGACCTTCAGATTGCACTTGCAAAGGAAAGGGGTTATACGGAAACCATAATGGGAAGGAGAAGATATATTCCTGAAATAAAATCTCCAAACTTTATGGTTAGAAGCCTTGGGGAGCGACTGGCTATGAACAGCCCTATCCAGGGAAGTGCTGCCGATATCATTAAAATTGCCATGGTTAAAGTGCACGGAGAACTGAGAGAGAAGGGATTTAAATCAAAGCTAATTCTACAGGTTCACGATGAACTCATCATCGATACACTTATAACCGAGAAGGAACAGGTAGAGGAACTATTAGTCAGAAATATGATGAATGCTATGGAATTAAGAGTTAAACTGATTAGTGACCTTAATTCCGGAGAAACCTGGTACGATTTGAAATAAAACACATGCACCATAGTATTGCCATAGTTTAAATAATTATAATTGCTTAATCCTTTTGATATTAAAGGAGGAATAACTATGTCGATTTATAAAATTGGTATCACTGGAAGTATAGGAAGTGGAAAATCCACTGTTACAAGACTTATATCCGAAAGTGGTATTAGAGTAATTGATGCGGATAAAATATCCCGGAATATTACATCCAGCGATGAGATTGTTCTTCATGAACTATCTAAAGCCTTTGGAGAAGATATTATTAATGCGGACGGTTCGCTGGAGAGAAGAAAACTAGCATCGATTGCATTTTCAAATGAGAAGAATAAAGCTCAGCTGACAACCATTGTGACAGATCGCGTAAAGGATATTATGTGGGAGATGGTTGCTGAACTGGAAACAGCAGAAAAACTCGTGGTAATGGATATTCCTCTTTTGTTCGAAAGTGGACTAATTGAATGCTTCGATGAAGTTTGGGTTGTTGTAGCCGATAAAGATATAAGATACCAGCGTGCCCACAAAAGAGATGGAATCAGTAAAGAAGACTTTGATGCCAGGGATAATGCGCAAACATCAGAAGTAGATAAAATAGCTTTTGCTGATTTAATCATACATAACGATAAGGATCATCAAGCATTGGAAACCAAGGTTAAGATTGAGATAAGAAGAATAAAACAGATATCCGGAATAGATAGATAATTGCTATAGAGAATTATGTCACCATACAGACCAGGGAAAAACAAAAAAGAATTAACCAAGATAGCCTTTTTCTTTAGGCGGTATTTCATATATTTAGTTGTTTTGATAGTACTTATTGTTGGTATTGTTGCAACAACTCGCATTTACGAAAAGACAACTGAAAGTCAGGTTAGCGTTCAGGGGACAACAAGCAGGCTCGTAGCTGCGGATTCTTATGATTTGGCCATGTATGAACCTGAATCCTTCAATGTTCTTTCATCCTCTGATGAAGATGTGGTTTACTTAAACCAAATCATCTACGGTTCTTTATTTAAACTGGATGAAACCCTCAATGTTGTTCCTGATCTGGTTGATTCATACAGCATAGATCCTGACAGAAAGAATATAAGAATCACACTAAGACAAGATGCTTGTTTCAGCAATGGTAGTCCTGTCACATCTTATGATATCGAAAAAACGATTAAATGGATTAAGGACGTTGGTAATGACTCTCCTTACTATCAGTACGTAAGCAAGATTGATAAAGTTGAACCAAGTGGAGAAAAGGAATTCATTCTAAGATTCATCAGTTCAGACCATTCGGCTTTGGATAATCTGGTTTTTCCAATAGTTTCTTCATTGTCCTATAAAAATGGAGAGCGGTTCGCTCTAGGAAGTGGTCCATATGCATATTCTACATATGACAGAGGAAATGAAATGACCTTAGTTCCAAATGAATACTATTATAGAGATGGAACCGGACTTCCAATTCATATCATGCTTTTGAACAATAAGGCCATTATACCGGGCATGATTACTATGGATGCAGTAACCGCATATTTATCAAAGGAACAAAATGCTGACAGTATAGCAATCGACAAATCTTTGAAATGTATTCCTCTTGTTTCTTCTGAACTGGAATATGTAGGGTTTAATTGTGATAATGATTTATTATCACAACCTGCCATGAGAAAAGCTGTGGCGATGGGGATAGACAGGGAAAAGACAATTAATGACGATTATGCCGGACATGCTGTTATTTCAGATTCATTATACTACCCGGGATTTCTTGGACTAGAGTCTGAATACAGCATAAAATACGAGCCTAAGACTTCCTCGGAACTCATTTCCGGATTAGGATTAAAGGATATTGATGAAGATGGAATTCTGGAAAGGGAAAGCGGAGAAGATATAACCTTTAAGTTTATAGTTAACAAAAAGAACAACAGTAGAAAAGACGCTGCTCATACAATTGCAAGCGATTTAATATCCTTGGGTATAGGTGTTGAGGTAGTAGAACTAAATGAAAAGGATTTTAATGCTGCATTGGAATCCGGAGATTTTGATCTTTATTTGGCCGGAATTAGCATTGATAAACAATTTAATCTTTTGAATCTATATAGAGAACACAATTACGGAAACTATACCGGAGAACGTGTTATAGAACTTACTCAGGATTTAGAAAGGGCTTACAGCAACGAGGAACAAAAAACAGTTTTTGGCGAATTGAAATCTGTACTGTTTGATGAGGTGCCTTATTTTGGAATATGCTATAAGACATACTTCTTTATATCCTCCAATACCCTTGAATTTGTTGAGCAACCACAGTACTTTAATCCATATAAAAAGATTGAAACATGGTCATGGCAAAAACGTATTGCAGGGGAGAAAACCACATCTGCATAAATGATAGAAACTAAAAAACTAATATAACTCAAAAAATAAACTTGCATTTTTAAAATGATGTGGTAAGATGATAAGGCATGAAAAATTATTTGCGGCCGTGGCGGAATAGGCAGACGCGCACGTTTGAGGGGCGTGTGGTTAACCCCGTGCTGGTTCAAGTCCAGTCGGCCGCACC
>CADBSP010000220.1 GCA_902797405.1 uncultured Eubacteriales bacterium
GAAGGTATGTTTGTTGGCGTAACGTCTATTCCGTATATGTTCATAGATGTACTCCTTTATAATGAACATCATAATTACAAGCACAGAGCTGATTCTACATCTCAGGCGCATTCTATGCTTTCAGTGATATTAATATATTATCACTTTTAATGTATCAATACAAGAATGAGGGATATATGATATACTTAATAAAAGGTTGATTTATTTGTAAGGAATAGGAGTTCGAGAAATATGATTAGAATAATAAAAGGTGATATAACCAAACTGGATGATGTTGATGTAATAGTTAATGCCGCAAACACTTCCCTTTTAGGAGGAGGCGGGGTTGATGGAGCGATTCATAGAGCTGCAGGTCCCAAATTGTTGGAAGAATGCAGGACGCTTAATGGATGTAAGACAGGAGAAGCGAAAATCACCGGAGCGTACGATCTTCCCTACAAGAATATTATCCATACCGCCGGTCCTATTTGGAACGGAGGCGAGAATGGAGAACCTGAACTTCTAAGAGATTGCTATTACAACGCCATGAGCCTGGCCAAGGAACACGGACTGAGAAGAATCGCTTTTCCATCCATTTCTACGGGTGTTTATAGCTATCCGCTGGAGCAGGCAGCAAAGATAGCTGTGGGCACAGTAAAGGAATTCTTGGAAGCCAATCCGGATTCATTCGACTTAGTCGAGTGGGCTCTCTTTGATGACAGGACCTTCGCGGCTTATGAAAAAGAGGTTTAAACGGAGCCTGATTGGGATAATCGGTTAACAAAATCCGGGTTGCTCATACGTTGTTAAAAGAATCCGGGTTGTTCATATGTTGTTAAAAGATTGAGAAGATGGAGATTATAAAAGGCTTGGATAAAGCAGATATTTTACGTGTTGAAATCACGGATATGGCAGAAGATGGTGCCGGGATTGGCCATACTGAAGATGGTATGGCCGTCTTTGTTAATGGTGCGGTTTATGGCGATAAGGTAAATGCCAGAGTGACCAAGGCGAAGAAGAATTATGCCTTTGCTGAGGTTGTTGAAGTCCTGGAGCAGTCACCTTACAGGGTTGAGTTTAGAGGGTCTGAAGCAGAATCGGAAAATGGGGCTAATGAAAAGAGCAATTCCGGAATCGACCAAGCAGGCGGAATGGTGTGCCTCTATATTGAGGAGTGTGGCGGATGCGCCTTTGGACTTCTCAATTATGACACCCAGCTTATGCTGAAGGCCAAGCATGTAGAGGATAAACTAAAGAGAATTGCAGGAATTGAAAACCCAAACATAAAGCCGATAATCGGAATGAATGGCACGTCCAATTTAGGGAAGGAATTAATTTGGCCATCCAATTTAGGGAAGGAAATGATTTGGCCCTCCAATTATAGGAACAAAGCTGTAATGGCGGTAGGACGTGACTCAAAGGGTAAACCCGCAGTTGGTTTCAGGGGTCGTAAAAGCCATAAAATAGTGAATTGCGAAAACTGTATGATTCAGGCAGAAACTGCGAATGTGGCAGCCGGAGTGTTGAGGGATTATTTAAGAGAATACCCATATCTGATTCGACAATCCTCTTTTAACAAAAAAGCTTCCCAGAATGAAAGGCGTAAACCTGAATCTAGGGATAGCCTTGAGATAAAAGGCATGACTGTAAAGACTTCATTTGGTACCGGCCAGGTGATGGTCATTCTAAGTGTAATGGGACACAGTGAACTTCCGGGAATCGAGGACTTATGCTACGACTTGGAGGACGCGATTGATGCTTTGGGAAGTGTTGAAGTTATCGGAGATGAGGAGTGCACCTCAGATAACGACTTTGCCAATAACGTTGGTTACAGTTTGGAGAGCGTCGTAATAGAGCGTGAATACATTGTAAAAGAAGGTGGCAAGAAAGGTCCGGTTAAAACGTCGACCAAAACAAAGCTGGAGTTTGTCGCGGGGAAACGAACCATTCAGGACAGACTTATGGGATTGGATTTTGAAATATCCCCCAGAGCCTTCTATCAGGTTAACCCGGCGCAAACAGAAAAGCTTTATTCGAAGGTGTTGGAATATTTATTCGAGGATAGTTCGTCGAATGGATATCCCGAGGAAGGCGTCACACCGACCTGGCAGAAGGAAGGCGATACAGCATCGACTGAGCAGGTGGAAGAAAGCGTGACATTAAGCTCGTCAGTAGATACAGGTGTCGTGCTTGACCTTTATTGCGGGGTTGGTACAATCGGAACTCTGGTTGCCAAGAATTATGGTGGTCAGGTTCTCGGAATTGAATCGGTAAAAGAGGCGGTAATAGATGCAAATAGAAATGCAGTTATAAACGGCATTGTAAACGAACAGTTCATCTGCGGAAAAGCAGAGGATGTTCTTCCCTCACTAGTTAAGTCTAAGTATACGCAGGACGAGTCTACTTCAAATATAGCTAGTGATAGCGAGAGCCTTGGGGAAGTATCTTTAGACAATAACAACTTTGATAAGCTGAACTTTGATAATGTCTCAGCGATAATCTTGGATCCTCCGAGGGCAGGCTGCGACGAGAAACTCCTTGAAACCGTCGCATCCGTAACTCCGAAAAAGATTATATACGTATCCTGTAATCCCGGAACCCTTGCACGTGACGTGAAGTTTTTGATAGAAAACGGATATGAGTTCGTTGAAGCAACTCCCGTAGACATGTTCTGTCACAGCAGCCATGTGGAGGCAGTGATTTTGCTAAGCCTGGCAAATTGCTGAAAATCCTTGATTTTACGCTGTTTTACCCACATTTGACATTCAAGATTTCAC
>CADBSP010000221.1 GCA_902797405.1 uncultured Eubacteriales bacterium
AAGTAAACCAATAAGTAAGCCAATATGTAAATAAGGATGGTCTCAACGTTGAATGAGAATGTATTCTTAAATAGAAACTTTCGACTGGCGTTTTTCGGTGCCCTGGTTTCTGAACTGGGCACCGTCTTCTATAGTTTTGCTGTAGGGTTTTACATCCTGGAGATAAGCGGGAACAACGCTTTTCTTCAGGGGCTTTATTTGGCGCTTTGTGGAGTGTCCCTCTTTATTTTTACTCCCCTGGGTGGCGTAATAGGAGATAGATACAATAAGGCGAAGATAATGTATCTATGCGACTATGCCAAGGGTGCCATAATAATAATTGCTACAGTTTTGATGCTGGTATTTAAGACTAGTTCGGCACATCTAATCATTCTATTTTTGATAGGAATACTGGCTAATGGTGTTAGCGGAATTTTCACACCTGCAGCAGGTGCACTTCTTCCGCACATTATAGAAGAGAAAAAGCTTCAACAAGCAAATGCCTACTACTCTGTAAAAAGTGCATTTCAGAGTATAGTGGGAGTGGTACTGGCGGGAATATTTTATGCAGTTATGCCGATTACTTTGCTATTTATCCTGGTTGGTGTTTGTTATATACTGTCCGGTGTTTCGGAGATGTTTATCCGTTATCACCATGAACAATCGCAGGAAAAGATGACAGTAAAGTTAATCATTTCAGACATTAAGGAGGGGTTTAAATATCTAAGTGCTCAGGACGCCATTAAAGCTTTTGTTATTGCGATAATGTTCATAAATTTCTTTTTCGCTCCTATTAGCGGTAATTTTATTCCTTTTTTTGCGAAGACGGATTTGGCAGGGGCATCATCATATCTGTTCGATAAGTGGATAACTCCTGAACTCTGGACTTCTGTATTCAGTGTCCTTATAGGAATAGGTTTCATGGTAGGGTCCATCGTTCTCAGCACTAAAAAACAGGAAGAAAAGGTTGGGCGAAAAATATCAATTCGGATTTGCATTATTGCCGGACTACTTATTATTATTACATTGGGTTATTGGCTTTTGGTTTCCAAGGGTGTTTCCATTAATGGCTTCCTCATTTTATTATGCATTTGCACCTTGATAGCCGGTATATGTGTGGCAGCGGTTAATATTCCTGCCAACACAGTTTTGATGGTGATAGTTGAAAAGGATAAACTAAGCAAGGTTACGAGCATTATTGGAATTGCGTCCCAGGGAATGACACCTATAGCTTCTGTGCTGGCCGGAGCAGTGCTTCAGTACATGGGTAGTACATCGCTTTTGGCAATCTGTGCAATTGGTTTTACAATAACTGCGGCCTTTTTGTTCACTAACAAAAAGGCGCAGGAGATATAAAGTGTGTTTTTCAGCAGAAAACGATAGTTAATGTTATAGGATTGGAAGGTAAAGAAATGTTTAGAGAAATAAGAAGGTTTAAACAGGCTCTAACAAAGGAAGAATGCGAGAAAGTTTTGACAGAGGAGCTTCGAGGAGTTTTGTCCGTATTGGGGGATGATGATTATCCATACGGGATGCCCATCAATCACTGGTATAATCCTGAGGATGGGAAAATCTATTTTCATGCAGGACCCGGAGGGCATCGCCTTGAATCAATACAGAAGCACAACAAAGTTTCCTTCTGTGTCTATGATGCAGGTTTTAAAAAGGAAGGAGACTGGGCACTTAATATAAAGAGTGTGATTGTATTTGGCAGAATGGAAGTAGTTGAGGATAAGGAATTGGCCCTCCATGCAGTTAGACAACTGAGCTATAAATTCCCGGTTGACGATGCATATATAGATGATGATATAGAGAGAAACGGAAAAGCATTAGTTTGTCTTTGCCTAACTCCTGAACATATGACAGGAAAACTGGTTAACGAATCCTAGTATTGTTTACCGGAAATAAAGAAGAATTGATTTTCTGAAGATAAGGGATAATTGATTTTTCAAAAGGTGAAGATGAACTGATTTTCTGGAGATGAATGGTAATTGATTTTCCGAAAATGAAGGATAATTGTTTTCCGGAAATATAGGAAAATCTTATTGAAGGGCTATCGAAAAAATAGTAAAATATACTTTGTGGTTTTAACGTGATTTTAACCCCAAGGAGGTTTTGATAAATGAGTAATGAGAGATTGGTCGGTACGGTTTCCAGAGGTATTAGATGTCCCATAATTCGAGAAGGGGACGATCTGGTTACCATTGTTACGGACAGTGTTTTAGCTGCATCCGAAAACGAAGAATGGGGATTTAAGTTCCACGACAGAGATATTGTGGCTATAACAGAATCAATTGTTGCGAGGGCCCAGGGGAACTATGCAACGGTTCAGGACATTGCGAAAGATGTTGATTCCAAGCTTGGAGTAGGAAGCGGTGGAGACGGTACTGTTGGTGTTATCCTGCCGATTCTTTCCAGAAACCGCTTTGCGATTTGCCTTCGCGGTATCGCCATGGGAGCCAAGAAAATTGTTCTTCAGCTTAGCTATCCTTCCGATGAAGTTGGAAATGAGCTTGTTTCCCTGGATAAACTGGATGAAGCAGGAGTCGATCCGTATACAGATGTGCTCAGCTTGGAAAAGTATCGCGAACTCTTTGGTGCCAACCCACATCCATTTACCGGTGTGGACTATGTTGAATACTACGGCGATTTAATCAAAGAAGTTGGCGCAGATGTTGAAATCATTTTTGCGAATCATGCGACAGCAATCCTGAATTATACTAAGAGAGTTTTGACCTGCGATATTCACACGCGCGCTCGTTCCAAGAGACTACTTCAGGCTGCGGGTGCAGAGGCTATATGCGGATTGGATGATATTCTAAATGCTTCAATCGAGAGAGAGGATGGAAGCAAGAGCGGCTTCAATGCAAAGTACGGACTCTTAGGTTCAAACAAATCCACTGAAGACGTAGTTAAGCTTTTTCCTCACGATCCAACCGACCTGGTAAACGACATTGCAAAGAAACTCCACGTCGCAACAGGGAAGCATATCGAAGTAATGGTTTATGGAGATGGTGCTTTCAAGGATCCCCAGGGTAAGATTTGGGAGCTTGCAGACCCTGTTGTGTCTCCTGCATTCACCGAAGGTCTTCGCGGAACACCGAACGAACTTAAACTAAAGTACCTGGCAGACAATGATTTTGCTCATCTTTCCGGTGAGGAGCTTAAGGCTGCGATTTCAGACAGCATAAAGAGCAAGGACTCCGATTTGGTTGGAAATATGGCATCTGAAGGAACTACACCGAGACAGCTTACAGACCTCATTGGCTCTTTGTCCGATTTGACATCCGGTTCCGGCGACAAGGGAACACCGATAGTGTTTATACAAGGATACTTTGATAATTATACTAACTAAATGTCTGCTTGCCATGTGTTAATAACATATGGCAAGTTTGTTTTATATAGCAGTAAATGGAGGAATATATGATTTACGATAGACGCCCTGATGATTTTGAAAGAATAACGACCAGAGAATTGGCAGATAAGTTTATTGATGAACAAATAGAAGCGATAAAGGAACAGGTCGGAGATAAAAAGGTTTTACTTGCACTCTCCGGAGGCGTTGATAGTTCGGTTGTTGCGGCTTTGCTTATCAAAGCCATCGGCGATCAGCTTACCTGCGTTCATGTAAATCATGGCCTTCTTAGAAAAGGCGAACCTGAGCAGGTAATCGAAGTGTTTGGTAATGAACTTGGTGCTAACCTTGTTTATGTTGATGCCACAGATAGATTCCTGGATAAGCTGGCGGATGTTGAGGGACCGGAAGCAAAACGCATGATAATCGGAAACGAATTTATCGAAGTATTTGCTGAGGAAGCACGTAAGCTGGAGGGAGTTGAATTCCTGGCACAGGGAACGATTTGGCCGGATATTCTGGAAAGTGAAGAGGGCATCAAAGCCCATCACAATGCCGGTGGTCTTCCTGAGGATTTGAAGTTTGAGCTGGTTGAGCCGGTTAAGATTTTGTTTAAGGATGAGGTTCGTCAGGTTGGCCTGGCCCTCGGACTTCCTGACACAATGGTGTTTAGACAGCCATTCCCGGGACCGGGATTAGGTGTACGTTGCCCGGGAGCAATCACTCGCGACCGTCTGGAAGCAGTTCGTGAATCCGATGCAATTCTTCGCGAAGAGTTCGCAAAGGATGGAATAGATAATGATGTATGGCAGTTCTTCACGGTGGTACCTGATTTCAAATCAACGGGAATCCGCGATGGCAAGCGCACATTTGAATGGCCATGTATCATTCGTGCGGTCAATTCCATCGATGCCATGACCGCAGAACCGGCGGAGCTCGACTGGACCTTTGTTCAGCACCTGACAGAGCGCATCACATCTGAGGTTCCCGGAATTAATCGCGTGCTTTGGGACATCACACCGAAGCCTACAGGGACCATAGAATATGAATAATATGCTTAGGTTTTGAAAAGGCGCCCTAATGGGCGTTTTTTGTTGGACATTTGTTGGACAAGGGTGATTATGATAATAGCAGATTAAATCAGTATAAATTACAGATACACCAATGAAGGAGAAGTTCTTCCTTGGTCCTAAGGAAGAATACTAAAAGGTTGATACAGTGAAGCTAA
>CADBSP010000222.1 GCA_902797405.1 uncultured Eubacteriales bacterium
ATCTGCACAGGGGATAGATAAGATTGATGGGGCGATTTTAGATTTAGGGGTTTCGTCCCATCAACTGGATGATTCACAAAGGGGTTTCTCATACATGGGTGATGCGCCGCTTGATATGCGTATGGATCGTGACGATTCAAGCGGCGCCTACGACATCCTGAACGGTTACAGTCAGGAGAGGCTTACCAAAATCATTCGAGACTACGGTGAAGAACGATTTGCAAGCAAAATAGCATCACGCATTGTAAGGGAAAGAGAAAAGAAGAAGATTGAAACCACAGGTGAACTTGTGGATATCATAAAATCCGCTATGCCGGCGGCGGCCAAGAGGGAAAAACAGCATCCGGCAAAGCGAACCTTTCAAGCAATCAGAATAGAGGTAAACGGGGAACTCGAAGATTTGGAAGAGTCCATAGAAAGTTTTATCGACGTTCTGAAGCCCGGTGGAAGACTGGCAGTCATATCCTTTCATTCCTTGGAGGACAGAATTGTTAAACAGGTGTACAGCAGGAGAGAGAATCCCTGCACCTGTCCTAAAAATCTTCCTTGTGTATGCGGAAAAAAACCTGAAATAAAAAGAATTAACGCTAAGCCGATAACAGCATCGGAGCTTGAATTGGAAGAGAATCCAAGAGCTAGGAGCGCCAAACTCCGAATTTGCGAAAAACTGTAGGCTGGAATCAAATCGACATTTAATTAAAGAATCATAACTAAGAATAGGATTAAAACTAGACCAAGAATCAGAATTAACAATCAATAGTCTTAATCCCAAAACAATAGTATTAATCAAAATCAAAGGGTGTATTTGGGGGTCATATTCAATGTTGGCTAAATCGGAAAAGAATATTCTATATAGTATTGTCTTAATAGGTTTGATTTGCGTTTTCATCGTAGTTCTAACGGCCTTCGCCACAGAGCTAAGGGTGAGCAATAATAACCTCATTTCTGATATCAATATTCTGCAAAGTGAAATCGACACTTTGAACGTCAGGATAAAACAGGCCAACAATATAGAGCATATTGAAAAGGTGGCAGTGCAGCAGCTGGGTATGGTATATCCCGACGGGGATCAATGCGTATACATTTCCCAACAGGAGGCACCCGCTGGCAACTTGGCTATGCTCATCAGAGAGAATGCCTACAGCTAAAGGCATTCTTAAGTGTGGAGTTTTGACCGGTAAACTACCAATTGGTGCCGGTCTTTTTTATGATTAGAGGGTTGATCTATGGGAACTTATAGGAACAAGGCAAGTGTGAAAGGGAAAAAGAGAATTCTTTTCCTTTTTGCGTTCCTGGTAATAACCATAATAATACTCACCTTTAGGATGGCATGGATTCAGATCGTTCGTGGTGAGGAATATACAGACATGGCTGTGGATCAGCAAACCAGCGACATTGCAGTAGATGCCAAGCGTGGCATGATCTACGATAGAAATGGCGCTGTTTTGGCGTCCAGCACAACTTGCTATAACGTATGGATAAGACCGGCTCAAATCCGAGAGAAATATGAGGGACAGGAGAGAACTCTTCTGGAATCAGAATTATCTTCAATTCTCAATATGAGCATTCCAGATATTCAGTCATATTTTAATTCCGATGGTGTCCTTATTAGGATGGCAAGGCATATTGAGAGAGAGACTGCTGATGAAGTAAGGAAACTGGATGTGTACGGAATCGAATTGGCAGAAGACACTAAGAGATTGTATCCGCTGGGAACAACAGCAGCCAATGTGCTAGGAAGCGTCAACGATGACGGTATCGGCAGATCCGGAATTGAACTTACTTATAACGAATACTTAAGCGGGGTATCCGGAAGAAAGGTTTTTGAGAAGGATATAAACGGAAATCTCCTCGCATTTGGTGACAGACTTTCCTATGATGCACAAAATGGTTTTAATGTGGTTTTAACCATTGATGAGGTTCTGCAGCACTATATGGATGATGCCGTAGAGAAGGGCTATAAGGAGACCGAAGCCGAGAGAGTAGCGGGAATCGCGATGGATCCCAAGACGGGTGAAATACTTGCGATGTCCATATACCCGTCCTTTGATCCCAACAATCCGTTGGAACCATCGGATGCAGAAGAGAGGGAAAAATACAACGAATTAACAGACGATGAGCAGATTTCTTATCTTAACAATATGTGGAGAAATCAGCTGATAAGCGACGTATATGAACCGGGCTCCACTATGAAGCTGATAACAGCCTCCGCAACGCTTGAGGAGGGATTGGCGACTCCGGATAGTGATTACTATTGCCCGGGATATTATAACGTGGGGGGTTACGAGCTTCATGACGCAGAGAATAATGCACACGGACATCAGACTCTGACACAGGCTGTTGGTAATTCCTGCAACCCGATTCATGCGCAGATGGCTTCCGATTTGGGTTATGACAATTATTATAAATACATCAATCTATATGGCCTGGAGGGAAGGACAGGTGTTGACTATCCTGGAGAAGGATATCCAATAGTTCAGAACAAAGACGATATCGGGCCGGTTGAACTGGCAACCATGGGATATGGACAGGGTATCGCCATTACCCCTATTCAGCTTATAACAGCTATTGGCGCCATTGGAAATGATGGAACTCTAATGCGTCCTCACCTGGTTAAGAGACTAACAGACAGCGATGGAAACACCGTAATAGAATATGAACCTGAAGAGGTTAGAAAGGTAATTTCAGCCAGCACAGCCAGAGAAGTGAGAAGCATCATGGAGTCGCAGGTTGAACTTTACGGTGGTACATCATTTAAGATTCCGGGATACAGAATGGGTGGTAAAACAGGAACCGCAGATAGAGCATCCGAAGACGGTTACGATGAAACCTTGATAGACACATCTTTTATTTCGATGGTTCCTATCGATGATCCGGAAGCTATAGTTTTAATTGTATGCTATGGTCCTAAAAAGGGTGAATACGCTACGCAGACATCGCTTCCAATAGCCAGGAATTTCTGGATTAAGGCACTGCCGTATATGGGAATAGAACCTACCGATTCAACAGAAATGGTTATTGAAGGCGAGAATTATGCATATGTTCCTGATGTTACGGGATATTCATATAAGGAGGCAGCTGAAACATTGGAAGCTTATGGACTGAAATTTGAGATAAGACCTGAACTGGAAGACTATGAAAACATAGAGGAATTAGATTTCATCGTAGTCGATCAATATCCAAAGGCAGGAAGAAG
>CADBSP010000223.1 GCA_902797405.1 uncultured Eubacteriales bacterium
GGTAATGAAGTTGGCAGAAGACATTCGATATATAAATTCCTTCAACAGTAACTATACGATGATTCTAATTTAGAAAATGAGGGTTTTAAAAAAAACTATATATGTTACTATAAATTAAAGAAAGGAACTAAGTATAGTCTTTATTTATACGGATATAGTTGGATGATGAAAGGAAAAAAAAACCGATGGGCAATGCTGGAACAGAGCTTCCTGTCGCTTTTTATCACATTCTCAATAATTGAATTAACAAATAGAGGAGCCGGAGTAGTTGATGGACTCTTCGTAAGTAATTTCCTCGACTACAAGGCGGTTGCCTCTGTTGGTGTTGTAAAATCTATTTTCTCAATAACCGGTGTAGTGAGCGGTATGCTTTCTGTTGGAATGCAAAGCAAATGCTCTCATGAACTTGGTAAGGGCGATCAAAAAGGCTTTAACCGGATATTCAGCACGATGTTCTATATATCTGTAGCTGTATCTATAGTATGCATGGTGGCGCTTCTTATAGGAGCAAAGCCGTTAGCTGCATTAATGGGTGCCACCGGAGATGGCGCTGACCTTCTTGATGGTGCAGCGGATTATCTTCGTGGTATCGGTATAGGTTTTCCATCGATACTACTTGCGGTAGTTCTTTCTGTAGCCTGTCAACTTGATAGTGCAAAGAGAAGGGTTCGTGTAGCAGGAGTAATAAACTTTATCTGCAACTGTGTTTTAGACTACATAGTTATCAAGCTTGGATGGGGAGTGTTCGGAATTGGTCTTTCTACCTCGCTCGCTAGATACCTGCAGGTTGGATATTTGCTTCTGCATTTCAGAACCAAGGATAGAATGCTTCATTTCTCAAAGTTTGATATGGGCTTGCGAGAAATATTGGACACTCTTTATCTAGGAACCGAGAAGGCTCTTCGCTCACTGGGAAAGGTGATTTCACCGATGATAGTAAACCGCATCATCATCTATTATGGTGGAATGATGACCATGTCTGCATTCTCTATCCAAAAGGATTTTATGGAGGTGGCCGAGATATTTGCGTGTGGGCTTGCTGATGCAACGGCTCTCCAGGCAGGCGTGTATTACGGTGAAATGAATCGTGAAACCATGGGAGCGATGGGTAAGAGTGCCCATAAGTTCTGCGGCATCTTCCTTGGAACTCTTGGAATCATTATGGTGTTGTTTTCAAAACCTATTGCAGGATTCTATATTTCTGAACAGGGAGACCTATTTAATATGGTGGCCTTCTCGTCCATAGTAATTGGAATCTATTCGCCATTAAATGGACTTATTCGTGCGAGACTATCATACTTAAATGCTGTTAAAAAGGTACGAAGCATGCAAATCATGACAGCCTTGTCCTCGGTTATATATGTTGTTATTAGTGCATTCTTACTTGGAAGTCTATTCGGTGCATATGGAGTTTTAACTTCAAATCTTTTGCTGACGGTAATGCTATTACTGACAGTGTGGCTATACTACACGATTCAAGTAAAAAGTATCAGACCATCTGGGAATGATTACCTGGCCTTGCCTGACAGCTTCGACCTGAAACCTGGTGATGTGATATCGCTAGACATACGAGATGAGGAAGATGTTTCAGTTGTAGCTGAACAAATCCAGTTATTCTGCAAGGGGCACAAGGTGGATGAGTCCATAGGAATGAAGGCTGCTCTTTGCTTTGAAGAATTGGCGATGAATATTATCAAATATGGTTTTCCTAAGTGCAAGGGACAGCCAAGTATCGACCTTCGCCTTGTATTCACGAATGAAGGGATGACTCTTCGCATACGCGATAATTGTCCAATGTTTGACGTTGAGAGGTGCTTGGTTGAGAAGGTGAATGCCGCCGAGGAGGAAGGAGAACTTCATCTTGGGTTAAAGATTATTGGGAGTTTAGCAGACAACCTAAGCTATGTACATTCCCTGGAAACAAACAACGTAATTCTAAAACTGCCTATAGCCTATCGAAATGAGGGATAAAAATGAAACTAAACCCAATAGATGCGTTCAAATGCATATAACCGTCAGAGTCCTGACCAAAAAATGACCCAAAATAACATAGTAAAACAATATATAAGAGATAATAAATACAAATATTGTGATGAGATTATAATATGAACCACTATATATCTACAAAACCAAAAGTACTTTATAGAGTGGGAATAGTGCACACAGCCTCGAACCGTTGGAATTCCGGAAGCAGCCATTAAGCAAAAAGGAGAACGCAAGATGAATAAGAAACAGATAGACAAGATGGACAATATTGAAGCCAGATTGGATCAATTCGCTGGAGATATTGTCATTCACAGACCCTACAGTATCGGCTATCCGGTAAATCAACAAA
>CADBSP010000224.1 GCA_902797405.1 uncultured Eubacteriales bacterium
ACTTCTCTCATGATAAATTACCTCCTATTAACTAATAAACAAAGCTTTGTTTATCACTAAACCCATACCTAGATTTATTATATAACCATCCCGACGATTTAACAATAAGAAATCGCACTATTTTGATAATTAAAATTTTAACAATGTATTGTGCTAAAGTGGGAACGTAACTATTGCAGTGAAGCGCTCCTCCATATGATCGGGCTTCAAAGCTTCCTTGGCCTGGCGAAGTCCCGGGATTCCCATATCCTCTTCTCGATTTACATATTCAATGCTCTCTGGGAGCGCCTTGCAGAATTCGCTGCAAACCAGCTGGTATAGTCCGCGGAAATCGTCGTTAGCTTTTTCAAAATGCTCCGCAGCCAACGAGCCGGAAATCACTTCACCTATAGCAAAGGCCTCCAGCTTATTATTAATGTAAATTCCGACGCCATAGATTGGACAACCGCCTGCGCAAGGGTTCGCATCAAAAGGATTGCGGGCTAGTGATTCGTCTTCTGAGTTGCGTTCCATTATATTCAGCAATTCTTCGATTGCAGAATATTCGTTTTCAATATCCTCTTCTTCCTCTTCGTCCTGTGCCTTATAATCCCTGATTTCTGCCGCAAGAGCCAATATGTCTTTTCTGTCGACCTCCCTGATTGACCTTGCTTCATACTCAAAATTTCTAAGGAAAAAATTGAGGTGGTTCTTCTTTTTATGTAGTGCACGTCCGGACAGCGTGATTAGTTTTTCCTTTAGGTAGACGTATTCGTCGTAATCTCGTTCATGGATGAACTGGATTTCCGTAGTCCCGGAAGCATCCGCAAGGGATGGCATTTCATCTTCGACAAAATCGGTTTTAGGGATGATTCTTCCGTCACCGGGGAAAGCCTCTCTCAGGATGTCGAGCATATGTCCGGGAATTGATGAAAACATGAGGGGTCTTCCTGCTTCGCTGAAGCGATTCTCACATTCTATTATCACACTTCTCAAGCTCTTCGGATCGTATTCTGTGCGCGGAGTAAATCCTGCGATACCTTCAGCTGCACCGCTATTTCCTTCGGAACTGTCACTCGCATTGGTTGGCCTTGGGATCTCCTCCCCACTCCACTTTTCTGCGGCATCTTTGTTCATCACTAGTGGCATTGCCATGAAAGCGATACCATCCTCCTTGCCGCACTTGGTTCCGGCCAAGCAAAGATAGCCGTCGATTATCTCCCAGCTCATGCAAAAACTGTTTTTCCAAATGTAATGCGCTATAAATGTATAACTGGCGCCTCTATAATCAAAGCCCCTGAAGTAATCCCTCAGGAGCTCCATATCCCTTTCCGTTGCATTCTTTAAATCATTGGCAAAAACCATATAAATCTTTTCCTTCTTTTCCTTCCTCGTGATTCTCGTTTCTCCATTAACTGTATTAAATGCACTTATATATTATGTCTTTTCAGGACTTTGCTATAGGCTAAGGTCCCAATCCCGATTTCGTTCTCGAATTGTCATTCGCAGGACTTTGCTATAAACTAAGGTCCCAGTCCTTCATTTTTGATAGAAGTTCGTGGTCGGTGTGGTCGGGCTTAAGCGGCGTAATCGTAGCATATCCTAGACTGCTGGCACCAACGTCCAAGGTCTCTCCCAGATGAGAGAAATCCGGAATATGCCCCTCCAATTGATATGTCGTCCCCTCCTTATACACGAATCCGTCCAGGAAGAAACTGGGGCCAAGAGCTGCGTATTTGATGCCTTTGATTTCTTCCTTTGGAAGGTTTGGCGTATTGATGTTAATTACCACCGTTGGATCCATCCACATAACTATAGGAATCATCTGAAGCGCCAAATCACAGGCAGCATCAAAGTAACAAGCATTGTGGCTTTCAACTGAAACCGCAACCGCTCTTACGCCTTGGAGGATTGCCTCCATTGCCGCACCAACGGTTCCCGAATAGAGCGTGTCTGTCCCTAAGTTGCTTCCTTGATTGATGCCGGAAAAGACCACGTCAATCGGATGCCCCGCCTCCTCGCAAAGCTGGAGGCCAATCTTAGTGCAGTCCGCAGGAGTTCCGTGAACGCGCCACGCCATCTCGGCACCGTCGAACTCAACCTCCTCAACCTCAATTGATTCCATAAAGGTGATGCTTTGGCTTTTTCCGCTTTGCTGCCAGGCAGGAGCACTCACAAATATCTTCCCCTCCTTCATCAAAGCATCCGCCAAAGCTCTTATTCCATTTGATGTAATACCGTCGTCGTTAACAATTAAAAAATTCATTTATGTCTACCTTTCAGTTTGTATTA
>CADBSP010000225.1 GCA_902797405.1 uncultured Eubacteriales bacterium
CGCCTGTCATTTCACGCAATTCTTTTACCATTTGAGCGGTTACTGCCATTTTGATTTCCTCCTATAATCATAGACACGCGATGAGGGTATTCCTCACCGCGTCAAAGTTAAAATCCAAATTATTCTTCTGTAGCTTCTTCAGCTTCTGCTACAACTTCTTCTATGTCCTTTGCTTCTTCAGCAGCTTCTGCTTCAGCGATTACTTCAGCTTCCAGTGCATCCTGGTCCGGACCTTCGTCATAGCTTTCGCCCTGATGTCCTTCGATTACAGCATCAGCCATCTTGCTTGCAATAAGCTTAACTGCTCTAATAGCATCATCATTACCCGGAATGATGTAGTCAACATCATCAGGATCGCAGTTTGTATCAACAATACCAACGATTGGAATACCAAGGATTCTTGCTTCCTTAACAGCAATTCTCTCCTTGCGTGGGTCTACGATAAACATAGCACCGGGCATTCCTCTCATGTCCTTGATTCCGCCGAGGTTCTTCTCCAGCTTGTCGTGTTCCTGACGAAGCTTGGTAACTTCCTTCTTAGACAGCTTATCAAATGTGCCGTCTTCTTCCATCTTTTCTATATCGTTGAGTCTCTTAATACGTGCGCTGATGGTCTTATAGTTTGTGAGCATTCCGCCGAGCCATCTTTCGCTTACATAGTATTCGCCGCATCTCAGAGCTTCATCACGAATAGCGTTCTGTGCCTGCTTCTTTGTTCCTACGAAGAGGATTGGACGACCTGTTTCAGCAACGCTCTTTACGAAGTTATATGCTTCGTCTACTTTTCCGACCGTCTGCTGAAGGTCAATGATGTGAATGTTGTTTCTCTGTGTGAAGATGTACTGTTCCATCTTAGGATTCCATCTTCTGGTTTGATGTCCAAAGTGGACGCCTGCTTCTAGCAGCTGTTTCATTGAAATTACTGACATGTTTTCCTCCTGGTTTTTCTTCCACTCGGAGATAGGCTTTTGTCGAACCGCATTCTCGTAAAACATACGGTCAGCAGCACCATTGACAACGCACCCCGGGTGTGCAAAATAAATAAAACATCGGCTCCCAAATGAGCCGACGTATATTATATGATAAAACTATTACAATTTCAAGGGTTTTTGATGATTTTTTAAGATTTTTGCGAAAAAGCGACTGCCATCAAAAATGGTTCAAATTTCAACGATTTTAATCATTCTTCGCAAATGACGTAATCTTCGTAAATCCGATACGCTTTTTCTCCAGGCGTTCCTGTGTAAGATTGATGGCCAATTCGCCTATATCCGACATTATAAAGCTCCTTCCAAGTTTAGCTGCGGCAACACCAAAGGTTCCGCTTCCGCAGAAGAAATCAGCAACCAAATCCCCTTCTTTGCTGGCCGAAAGAATGATTCTTTCCATCAGTTTTTCCGGCTTCTGAGTCGCATATCCGGTGCGCTCCCCGGAAGTCCGTCCCACCATGTCGATACTCCATACGTCCTTCATATTCACCATGGTATACCAGCCAACTTCGTCCTCGAACTCCTCCACACCCTTAAATCTATAGGGTTTAAGCCCGCGGTTATACGATTTTTCCTTCTGGGGATAGAAATTGTATTTGGCGGTTTTGGAATAAACCAGGATATTATCATGTTTTCTGGCAAAGTGCTTCTTAGTGCTTCCTCCGGATTTATACTGCCAAATAATTTCGTTCACGAAACGCTCGGCACCAAAAATATCATCCATCATAATGCGCACATAATGAGCAGCGTGCCAATCAACATGAACAAAGATAAGCCCGTCATCCGCCAGCACATCTCTCATAAGCATAAGCCTTAGCCCAAGCATGGTAAGATATTCACCCATGTCAGCCCATCTATCCCTGTATGCAACTTCCCTTTTTTTCTCTTCACCATCCGTCAAAACCGCCTCCTTATCGGATTTGGTGTAAAAAGGAGGATCAATATATATTAGGGAAATCTTATCCGGATTCTTTCTGCTTCTCAGAATATTTAGGAGCTCCTTATTGTCTCCAAAATAAAGCGTATTAACGTCCGCAAAACTCTTTATCTCTGAAGGCGCAAAATTAAGAGCCACGTATTCGTTCATCGCTATATTAATCGCCTTTTCCAAATGTTCCAAATTAGATAATCTGTTAACCGTCTTTTTCATCTATAATACTTTCTTATTTATTTTCTATTTTACTTTCAATCTTACTTATTTTTTCAATCCCTCTTATATTATGTTTTCAATCTTTCTTATTTTTTATTCTTTCAATCTATTATTTAATAAAAACTATTTGTCTCTATCAATCCTGTTTTTATACCGTCAAACTATCGTCCCACGCGCCTGTCAAACTATCGTCCCGCCGCCTACTACCACATCGCCGTCATAGAACACTGCCGCCTGCCCGGGAGTCGGCGCCCTCTGCGGTTCATCGAATTCAATTCTTATGCGATTTTCGGACAAAGGCACCAGCCTGGCAGGCTCCGCGTTTTGACTATATCTTATTTTAGCGTCGACCCTTAAATCCGATTCCAACCCGGGTATTGCAATCCAGTTTAAATCCTCGACAAATAATTCTTTGCTGTATAACTCCTCGTCTCTGGCCAGAATCACGCGATTACTCTCCATGTCCTTATTCTTAACGTATAGAGATTCCGGAAGCGCCAGTCCTAACCCCTTTCTCTGCCCTATTGTGTAATTTATTAGTCCCTTATGCCTTCCAAGTACATTTCCTTCTGTGTCCACAAAGTCACCTTCCGGGTACTCCTTCCCGGTGTAATCCCTGATAAACTCGCTGTACTTTCTGTCGGGCACAAAGCAAATATCCTGACTGTCCCTTTTTCTAGCATTAATGAACCCCTGAGACTCGGCGATTTCCCTGGCTTCGTCCTTTGTTAGAACTCCCAGCGGAAACATTGAGTGCGAAAGTTGCTCCTGAGTCATGGAGTATAGCACATAACTCTGATCCTTTTTTCTGTCCACGGACCTCATGAGAAGATATCTATTTGATGCTTCATCAAAGGTCGTCCTCACGTAATGGCCGGTAACCACATAGTCCTGTCTCAATTCAATGGCGCGCATAAAAAGCCTTTTGAACTTTATATATCTATTGCAGTCAATGCACGGGTTTGGGGTCCTTCCCGATTCATATGCTTCCACGAATCTTCGAATGACTTCCTTATCAAAATCCTCCTCAAAGTTAAAGACATAATAATTAATACCGAGTTTATTAGCTACCGACCTGGCATCTTCTACATCTTCCAATGTGCAACACATATTGTCGCGGCAGACCTGAGGCTCGTTTTTATCAATAAGCCCATTATCAAAAAGCTTCATGGTTACACCGATAGTTTCGTATCCTGCATTCTTCACAAGATAAGCAGCGACGCTGCTATCCACACCGCCGCTCATGGCAACCATCGCTCTTTTATTTTCAGAATTGCTGTTTGACATTTGTTTATCTATACGAATCAATTAATTCCTCTATTTGGTCCATCACATGGCGAACGATTCCACCTGTGATTCCCCAAACTATTCTATGCTTCCCCTCAATATCTTCAACATTGTAAATCACGGTATCCCATGTTCCCATGCTCCAGGGGTAATCTTCAGAAATCCCGGCAAGTTCATATGGGAAGTCACTTCTATCCGCAATTACATTTGACTTATAAACATAGGGCGGTTTATCCAGGAATTCTGAAACCTTCACCAAAAATCCCTCTGCAACCTCGGATTTCTCTATATTCATATTTAGATAATCTTCGTACTTTATCTCTCCGATTGTTGTATAAAGGGTATAGCCCGAAAAACCCTTCATGGTGTCCCCTCTTCCAACAAACCTGATTCTATCGGATGGTATTCCCATCTCTTCTTCTGTTTCTCTTAATGCGCATCTTCCGGCAGATTCTCCGGCCTCCATGTGTCCACCCGGAAAACAGATTTCGCCGGAGCTCATGATGTCGCCCGTTGCCCTTTGTTGGAAGAGCAAACAAAGCTCCCCTTCAACTTCAACAAAAGGAACAAGCACAGAAAAATAGCTGTGCTTTCCCATCGGTAATCGTTTTCTGTTTTGGTAAAACGATGATATGGATTTCATGTCGATTTTCTTACTCATAACACATATAGTTTACCACATAATCACTTCTTTATGCTATAATAATCAAGTTGTAGCCAAACAAATCAAGTTGTGGCCGTTAAAGCCAAAGGATATTGTGAAGCTATCCCACATTAATAAAAAGCAATAACTAAGCTATATAACCAACTAAGCTAGTTATAGAAAAAGAGGTTTATTTATGAAAAAAAGATTATTAGCGTTAATCCTGGTTTTTGCACTTATTGTTTCCCTCACAGGTTGCGGGAAGAAAGCCAAGCCTAACGAAGAAGCCAATACCGAAGCAGAGGCGGAAACAGAGGCGGAATCTGAGAAAGAGGAAAGCGAGGCCACAGATAATAGTGACAACGCTTCCGAAGATAATGAAGGCGTAAAGTTCTTCTCGGAATTCAAGGATATGGAAGCCGATGAACCTGATCCTGAAATGCAGAAAGTCTTCGCTGAGTTCGTGGACCATCAGTACAAGGTTTCATTGGAAAGCAGTTATATGAACCTGCACATCTATTACATGGATCCTGCTAAAGCTGGATTCAATATGGATAATGTTGATATTGTCTTTGGCGAAGTTCCAACACCTGAAAATAATAAGGAAGACAGAGAATACTATAAAGGCCTCACTGAAACCTTCCAGACATTCGAGCGCAAAAAACTAACAAAGGAGCAGCAGGAAGAATACGACTGCCTCGAATGGGAACTTGCAACAATTAATGACATGCTCGATGAAAAGTACGATTATTACACGCAGCTTTTTGCTCCACCAAACAGCCTTGAAGCTAATATCATCTCCTACATGTCAACCTATGAATTGAGAAATGAGCGAGAGGTTCAGGAGGTTGTTGCAATAATAAACTCACTCCCAAAATATGTCGATGACGCTATTAACTATGCCAAAGCCCAGCAGGAAAAAGAGCTCTTTATGACTGACTTTGACACTGTAATTGAGGGTTGCGACGACGCCATATCAATCGGAATGGATAGCTCGGTTCTAAAGAATCTTTTGAATCATGTCGATGAATTGGACGAGATAACTCCTGAAAACAAGGATAAGTATAAAAAAGATATTACCGAAGCTTTTGAAAAATCATATCTTCCTTCATTCCAGGCTATAAGGGATGCTATGGAATCCATGAAGGGTGGATACAACAATGAAGAAGGATTTGCCACCTTCCCTCATGGCAAAGAGTACTTTGAGACCTATGTGAATTTTGCTTTGGGAACCCTTGGCTTAACTGCAGAAGATATCAGAGACTATATTGAAAAAAGATCAACTCTTCATACCAACGAAGCGATGGATATTGTGATGACCAACGCAAATGACAAGTATGTCATGGACTTCTTAAACCAAAAGGAATTTGTGACCACTTATAAAGATTACAACGATATATTGGAAGAAGTTAAAACGAAGATGCTAGCGGATTACCCTGAGGTAAAGAGTTTAGAGTATAATGTAGAAAAGGCAGATCCGGAGGAAAAGCTCACAGAAAAGAATATTGCTGCATACTTTTTAATTCCGCCTATCGATGGAGATCACAAACAGCAAATGAGAGTTGATCCAAATACCGAAAACGTTTCATCCGTGGATTCATACACGACTATCACGCATGAAGGCTTCCCCGGACATATGTATCAGTACGCATATACTTATGAAAAAATCGCTTCTGATTACATAAAAACGCTTGGCGTCACCGGTATTACCGAAGGCTATGCTGTTTATTCCCAGTATAATTCCTTAAAATATTTAGATAGCTTCTCCGACGCATTTAAGGACATATTTGCAATTAATACCATGCTCTCATATCTAAGCTATGCATCACTGGACGTAGGTATTAATAACGACGGATGGACTCTGGAAGAAACCAAGGAGTTTTTGGCAAGCGAAGGATACGATTTAGACGATGAAACAGCCAAGGAGATTTATGATTTCCTCAGATGTTCACCGGGAACATATGAGCCATATGGATATGGATATGAACTGATAGCAGAGCTTAGGGAAAATGCGGAGCTCGCACTGGGAGACAAGTTTAATGCCTTGGATTTCAACAAAGCTCTATTGGATGCAGGTCAGACACCATACACGGTCATTAAGCGCCACATAGCGCAGTATGTATTCGATAATCTCTAGTTTATACCAGGCCATGCTATCAAAGGTACATGCAAACAAAGATAGATAACAGATAGTTAAAGGGACGGCATAAAACCGTCCCTCTTTGTTTTACTTATTAATGCTTTTAAATGATTCTACTTAAAGCTTCTACTTATTATCGTCTCCCAGGAAGTGTGATCGGCGACTATACGATCCACCAATTAAACCTGGAATTAATTAACGATTTCGTAGTCGCTGAAGTCTACGCCTATCATTTCTTCCTGCTCTGCGGATAAGCTTACAACGAAGTCCATTCCATAGTTCTTGGAAATATTCTTAAGCCTATTAAGGAATTCCGGAAGATCACCCAGGGTGAAGTCAGCATGCTTCAAAATGCTATCGATATAAATAGTCTCAATATCGTGATCGGAACTAATAATTCCGTAAATGAATCCTATATACTCGTCGCTGTTTGTTATATGCTCAAAATCCTCCATGCACACAACTCTGATTCTGTATTTTAAATCGTACATCAAACGGGAATTCTTGTTGATAAAAATGACGCTTCCATTGCTTCTTTCAATTTCATCGTTGGCCATCTCAATCATGAGTTTAGTCTTTCCTGTTCCCTTATGTCCGATTAATAATTTCACCATGGCGTACGCCCTCCATTTTCATTCTTTTATCTGATAGTTAAACAGTCACTTTATTATTAACAGATATTCTACCACATTGTTTCTAAGCCTTCAACGGTATTTTTACCAGCCAATTTGTAATCAAATAACACTATTTTGTTCAGCAGACTCATGCAGCATTTTATTAAACCATTTGTTATCAAATCACACTAATTTGTTTAGCAGACTCGTGCAGCATTTTATTAAACCATTTGTAATCATAGCACTATCATTTATCAATCTCATGCGGAATAACTATGTAGCATTTTTAAGTCTCAGCTGGCCACATGCTGCATCGATATCCGCGCCGAGTTCTCTCCTTACTGTGGCTGTAATTCCCTTATTTTCAAGCATTCCGGCGAATTCCATCGCCCTTTTTCTACTAACCGTATCAAAACCTGAACCCTCTACCCGGTTAAGCGGAATCACATTCACATGGCAAAGCATTCCCTTTAGCATGCCTGCCAATCTGATAGCGTCCTCGTCCTTATCATTTACACCGCTTACCATAGTATATTCAAAAGTTATGCGACGGTTGGTTTTTTTCGTATACTCCCTGGCGGCAGGCATTAATTCAGATAAAGGATACTTATTGTTAATAGGCATCATGGAAGATCGCATTTTGTCGGTTGTCGCATGTAGCGATATTGCCAGGTTGACCGTAGGAAAGTCATCTGCGAAGCGCTCTATCATGGGAACCAAACCGCATGTTGAAACTGTGATATTTCTCATGCTGATATTGAGTCCCTTAGGGTCATGTGCCAGGCGAAGGAATTTTGATATATTATCGTAATTATCAAAGGGCTCCCCTGTCCCCATAATCACAATATGATTGATACGCCAATCCTTTTCCGAAGCTCTCACTTCCCTCTCCACTGTCAAAACCTGCGACAGTATTTCACCTGCAGTCAAATTCCTGTTTAGTCCATTAATGGTAGAGGCACA
>CADBSP010000226.1 GCA_902797405.1 uncultured Eubacteriales bacterium
AGTTCCTTTATGCGTGCTTCCATACGGATATCCCCTCCTTTGATATATTTGCATAGAATGGTAGAGTCTCCTTCCACTCATCGTACTTACTTTTCTCAATATCAAGGACCGACAGAACCTTGCCTAAACTCAGTTCGCTCGCTGCAACACAATCTATCATTTTTCGAGTCATTTGGGTGGTTGGTTTCCTCTTTAACAGCAATGCTATATCCACATCAGATTCATCCGTCTGCGTCCCTCGTGCGTAAGATCCATAAACAATTACGTCATACAAATTCGCACCATAAATATCCGAAAGTTGTGCCGCAAGTTTCTTCAGTGTTGCGATTAGTTCTTTATTGCTATTTAATTTAACCCTGTTTCGCCAATTTCGGTAAGCTCCGGACTTTTCTCTCATATCCTCAGGATACTTAGAATCAGCAGGTACCACCCACTGTCTGCCAATTTTCTCTCCTTTTAATCTGCCGGATATCAGCATTTTACGTATATTGCCAGGGTCTTTTCCCGTTAAAGAAGCATATTCAGTTACTGATAAGTAGGTTTGCATGATTCATCGCCTCCTCGCTTGACATTACCACGTTATCGTGTAAATGTCAATTATTCGCTTTCTGGTCGTCTGCTTTTTCTGCGGACTGCGCTTTGGATATCATGGTGAATATGTCGTCGATTTTGTTTTTGATTTCTCCAGTTACCATGCTCTACTCCTTATCTTGATTCCATGCGTATTTGGTGTATCTTCCGCCACTGATTTTTATTATCTCATTCTTATCTAACATATCTGCAAGTGCGCGCTGAATTGTCACTTGACTGATTCCAGGGCATCTCTCCATTAGTTCAGTTTTGGTGATTGTGCCGAGATTATTTTTAATAACTTCTCTAACTTGGTCTGGCTTGGAGAGTTCTTTGTTTTCTATTAAGGATGTTCTCGACTTAAGTTCTCTATATGCTGCGATTACTGTTCCAAGAAGATATCTTGCAAATGGGAGATAGTCGTTGCTTCCTTCGTGCCAGTTAAAAGAGCTATCCTGTAAGACCTCGTAATACGTTTCCTTACTATCTGCAATTATCTTCTCTATACTGATGTATTTACCAACATCGTATCCGCTGCGATATAGAAGAAGTAATGTGAGCAGCCTACTCATTCTTCCGTTTCCGTCGTTAAATGGATGTATGCACAGAAAATCCAGAATGAAGATCGGTATGAGAAGAAGTCCATCAAGTTCTGACTCTCTAGATGCTTTTTGGTACGCCTCACACAAGTTTGAAATCGCATCTGGTGTTTCCCACGCAGGAAGCGGCGCAAATCTTACGGTCTCCTTTCCGTCTGGATGCTTCTCCGCTATGACGTTGTCCGAGGTCTTGAATACGCCGCCTTCTTCTCCAAACCTAAACTTATAAAGATCCCTATGGAGCTGAAGAATCATTGATGGTGTAATGGGAATGTATTCATAGCTTTCATGGATCGTTGCCAGAACATCTCTATATCCGGCGATCTCTTCCTCACTTCTATTTTTCGGAGCAGTTTTCTCCATAACGAGCTTCTTCATTCTCTCTTTGGTTGTTACTATACCTTCAATACTGTTGGATGCTTCTGTGCTTTGAATCTTGGCAACCTCAACTAAACGCTCTAGAACAGCTGACTTCATAGAAGTGATGACATTCTGTTCACCTTTAAGCTCATGGACGCCCGAAAGTAATGCAACGATCTCTGGCGTTAGTAATTTATTATATGTTTCCTTAAAATTAAATTCTCTCATATCTCAATCCTTATTTAGTCATTTTTTGTTAAATGATTAAATTGATTATAGCATGATAAAATTATTCATACAAGGCTTAATTTAATCATTTTGGCGCAAATGATTAAATTGAACCTATCGATGATCAAATTAAAAGGTTCCTTGCGCCACTAGGCCCCATATACTATAATCTCATACATGATTAAGAAGGAATTGGATTATCGCTACATAAAGGCCGTAACCTACAGCGAATATGAATGGATTGATTTGGCTGAGTTCTGGGATACGGGCTACGAGCGAAAGGGTGGGATGGTGCTGTTTAGCGTCGCAGTTTAAAGAGACAAAAATGGCGGG
>CADBSP010000227.1 GCA_902797405.1 uncultured Eubacteriales bacterium
GACTTAATGACATTTATACCTTTTGGAGTTGCTATAGACGAATTCCAACATATTTGTTATGAACATCCGGAACTAACGCCAAGAGAAAGAAGCATGGAGTGGAGGAAGCTCGAAGAAAAATACATGCCCTGGCGAAAATACGACGATGATGAGTTCATGAAAAGAGGAGGATATTGGTATCACAAACATCATATATTCCTCTATCCTCTGTACTATATAGAGTATCCACTGGCAACTGTAAACTCCATGGAAATGAATAGGAGATACGTAGAGCATCCGGGTGTTGCTTGGAGAGAGTACCTGGAACTCACAGATGTTGGTGGTAGCATGAGCTATTTAGACACTCTCAAGATTGCTAACATTACACCTGCATTCGAAGATGGAGCTGTGGCAAAGTCCATAGCATACGCTAAGAGTGTTTTGGAAGACTATATTAAAGACGGTAATGAAATATAAGACTAATAGACTATGAGTAGAATTGCGGTTTTAACTAGCGGAGGGGATTCTCCGGGAATGAATGCGGCTATAAGGGCTGTTGTAAGATATGGAATCGAAAGAGGCTTCGATGTTTATGGCATAGAGCGTGGTTACGAAGGCCTGATTGATGGCGCGTTCTATCAAATGAATAGAAGGTCTGTTGGTGACATACTTCAACGAGGCGGAACGATTCTAAAGACTGCCAGAAGTGAGAAGTTTAAGACGCTCGAGGGACGGACTAAGGCGGCTCAGAACCTGGAAACATTCCAGATAGAAGCCTTGGTTGTAATAGGTGGCGAGGGTTCTATGACAGGAGCCCTGGAGTTATCCAATGAACATGGAGTAAACGTAATCTGTATTCCCGGAACAATCGATAACGATCTGGCATATACTGATACCACCATCGGCTTTGATACTGCGGTTAATACAGTACTGGATGCTATAACCAGAATAAGAGATACATCTAGTTCCCACGACAGAACCACGATTATAGAAGTTATGGGACGTCATAGCGGGGATATCGCTCTTTATTCCGGTCTAGCCGGTGGAGCCGAGTTTGTTTTGGTCCCGGAGGTTAGTGAGAACTTCAACGATCTTTGTCAGAGAGTAATAGAGAGCAAAAACAGTCGTAGACAGCATAGCGTGATTGTAAAGGCAGAGGGCTATCCCATGGATTCCGTCCAACTTACTCATAAGTTGGCGGAACGTACGGGTAGAGAGGTGAGGCTGGTTGTTTTATCGTATCTCCAGAGAGGTGGATCACCTTCATTTAGCGATAGAATGCTTGCAACCGAATGCGGAGTTAAAGCAATACAACTGATAGAGGAGGGACTTTTTAACAAAGCGATAGGTACCGTGGGTGGAAACATTGTTGCATTTGATTTGGAAGAAGCGCTCCTGGTGGAACCGGAATTCAACCAAGGCATCTATGAAGCAGTAGGAATCTTAAGTAAATAAAGAGAGTAGGGCAGAAAGCGATGAGAAAAGCTAAGTCATTTATTACCAAACTAAAAGAAGAGTTTTTTCACTCAACAGAAACACTTTGGCAAAACGAGATTCAGGCGAATCTATTCGTTGCAAGAATTCTCATATATACGTCAGTTTTAGCATTGATAATAATTGTATTAAATGCGCTCGGTGTTTTTTCATTAAGCAACTCCGGACTAACTCGCTATTTAGGATTTGCAATTGTTGAAATGCTAATCCCGGCTGGAATATGCTTCCGCTTAAAGGGAGAGAAGCCTTGGCTAAAAGTTGTTCTCATGCTTGCGTATGTCATAGTGCTTGCGAGGCTGCATATGGTACTTGGCCACAATATCGTTCTTTGCCTGATATTCCCGGTTGCATTATCTGTAAGGTACTATTCCAGGCCGCTTACGGGCTTTGTTGCAGGAGCAACTATTATTACATATCTGATTGCCAGTTATTATGGTATTACACATCAGATAACCAGAGTAGACCTTAATATGCTCGAGCTTCCTGCAGGTACAATTCTTAGTTTCCCGGAAGCTGCTGATTTACGAACCGCCATTGACCCCTCCATAATCGATTACAACCAGTTATTCTGGCATTTTTTTCAACACAGTTTTATCCCGAAGTTTTTCCTCTTTACCATTATAGCCATGATATGTACATTGATTGCAGAGCGTGGTAGGATGGCTATCTTTGCTCAGAAAGCAGAGACCGAGAAGACACAGAGATTGGCTACCGAACTCAATTTGGCCAGCGACATACAAACCAATGTACTGCCAAACATATTCCCCGTTTTTCCTGACCGTAAGGAATTCACCCTCCATGCATCCATGACTCCTGCCAAGGAGGTAGGCGGTGACTTCTATGACTTCTTCTTTATCGACGATGATCATATAGCATTGGTTATGGCTGATGTGTCGGGTAAAGGAATCCCGGCAGCGCTTTTTATGATGGTAGCTCGTACGCTAATAAAGAATCGCACGCTTATGGGAGGTACGCCTTCTGAAATCCTTTACGATGTAAACAATCAGCTGTGTGAGGGAAACGTCGCAGAGCTATTTGTTACGGTATGGCTTGGCATCCTGGAAGTGTCCACAGGTAAAGGTTTAGCTGCCAACGCCGGTCACGAGCACCCCGTTATCCGAACCAACAATGATGAGTTTAAGCTTGTTGTATATAAGCATTCTCCTGCGGTAGCAGCAATGGAAGGAATGATTTTTAAGGAACACGAATTCCAATTGAACCCCGGCGACACCTTGTTTGTTTATACGGACGGTGTTGCTGAGGCTACAGATTCCAATAACGAACTTTTTGGTACTGATCGTATGTTGGAAGCCTTGAACAAAGATTCCGATGCAATGCCTGAACAGCTGCTTAAAAATGTAGTTGAAGGTATTGATGAATTCATAAAGGGGGCTGAGCAATTCGATGATTTGACGATGCTATCGTTAAAGTATTTCGGACCGCAAGCATAGACATTTTAGAAATGTGAGATTAAGAAATAACAAAGGAACGATGATAAGATATTATGGAACAATTTTGGGAATATAGATATCCGGATAGCGAAAATGTCTTTGAGCTTTTCTCGACACCTCATTTAGTATGGCTAGCAGTACTTGCAAGTTTTATAATTCTTTACACCCTCGTTTACAATAAGGGTAGTGAAAAAACGAAGGATAATATGAGAAAGGGTCTGGGACTTTTTCTAATACTGTATGAACTTGCTAAACAGACTGTAAACTCATTCGTGGGAGTACCTGATGGTTTTTATTTGCCACTAGAGATATGCAGTATGGCAGAATTTACAATAATCATTGACGCACTTTGGCCCAAGTGTCGCATATCCAAGCAGATGCTGGCATTCGCTTTTTTACCTGCAGCTTTCATGGCTCTCATGATGCCTACCGTAACAGTATATGAACCTATTAGCTTTTATGCAATTCATCAATTTGTAATGCATGCATGTATCGTTGCATACGTAGTTGCACTTTATACATCAGGAGAAATAAAACCGAGGTATATTGGGATTTGGCTTTCAATACTGGCCCTAAATTTCATTATTATCCCGGTGTATTATATAAACATTATTACCAACAGGGATTATATGTACTTGGTACATCCTGCAGGAAACCCGGTGTTGGAAGTGGTGTGGAACCTTTTCGGAGGAAAGAGTGGCATATTGTATGTCATCGGATTGGAAGTATTGGTAGTCATCGTTATGCACATCATGTACGGTATTTTTAGACTCCTTGGAAGGTTTAGTCGAGGTAAAAGTTCTTGATGATTCAAGCTTCAGACCTGTTATCAGGAATGAGGTTCATTAAAAGGATGACAGACTATGGTTTCAAAGAATAGCTCCAGACAATACTTGGTGAACACTCACAAGTGGAGGAGCATAATGGCTCTCATCGCTTGTGTTGTTACTTTAACATGCTCTGTTGTTGCAATAGCCTCGGGTATGGTTAGGTATATGGAGAGTGGTCATGACGTTCGTGCACTATTTCGGTATTTTACAACTATTTCAAATATCATAATTGCTTTAGCCAGTAGTTTCATCATACCATTTGCCATAAATGGGATCCGAAAAAAACGTTTTACAATTCCAAAATGGCTTTCAATGGTACATTTCTCGGGCACCGTCTGCACCACCATAGTTATTATTTTTGCTTTGGTCTTAATACTGCCATACGATAGAAAATTTGCTATTGAAAATCAGAATTTTTTTCTTCATATTGTGAGCCCGATAGCAATCCTTGTTTCGTATTTTATGGTGGAATCTAAATATGTGTACACTTTAAAGGATAAACTCCTTTGTTTAATTCCATTTTTCATATATTCCATCGTTTATTTGATTATGGTTGTGCTTATAGGAAAAGAGAATGGTGGTTGGAAAGATCTCTATATGCTCAATACATTTGCACCATTTTATATTACGACACCTATAGGATATCTATTTGCTTTTTTGGTGACTTTGATATTGAAGAAAGCATCGGATATTCTGAACAATAGAAGGGATGAAAAATTGTTTGAATCCTGGAATAAAGATGCTAATCCGGTGGAAGTGAAAATAGAAGTCTATGGACTGGGTCGCTTCTATGGACTTAGCTGTGATAATAACGATTTAAGCGTTCCACAGGATACAATAGAGAGTTTAGCGACTCGTTATTCAATTCCGGAAGACGAGCTATTCAACGCCTTCGTCAAAGGTTTAAGGCACGGGATAAAAGAGAAGGAAGCCAGGAAAAAGGGAGCTTGAATGAAGATAAAAGTAATAGAAAAACCATATGAAGAAGTGATGGCGATGAAGCCGTTTAAGAATAGGAGACCCGAGAGGCAAGGTGTGTTTTGGAGGTGGCTTTTAAAGACCTTATCAGCACCCGAGCTTAAGAAGGTCTCTTTTCATGTTGAAAAGAATGGGATGGAGAAACTCGGGAAGGATGAGCCTGCGCTCTATCTTATGAATCATAGTAGCTTTATCGATTTAAAGATTGCTTCAACGGTGATTTATCCTAGACCATTTCATATAGTATGCACATTGGATGGGTTCGTCGGAAAAGAGAATTTACTTAGGAAGATTGGCTGCATTCCAACCAGGAAGTTTATGACGGATACGGCTCTCGTCCGGGATATGGTACATACGGTAAAGAACCTAAAGGAATCGATTTTGCTCTATCCCGAGGCGAGCTATACTTTTGATGGAACTGCAACTCCGCTGCCTGAGAGTATTGGAAAAGCCGTTAAAATGCTCGGTGTTCCTGTAATTATGATAAGAACCTACGGTGCATTCCTTAGGGACCCATTATATAACAATCTCCAAATTAGAGATGTAAAAGTGACAGCGGACATGGAATACGTTCTTTCATCAGAGGAAGTTAAAGAAAAGAGCGTCGAAGATATAAACGCAATCATCGGAAAGCGATTTGAATTCGACAATTTCAGAATCCAGAAGGAGCAGGGAATTAAAGTTACAGAGCCTTTCCGCGCAGACCACCTGGATAGGGTTTTATATAAATGCCCTCACTGTATGACCGAAGGAAGGATGAAGGGAGAGGGGATTAAACTCACCTGCATGTCGTGCGGAAATGTATATGAGATGACTGAGCTTGGCGAGATGAAGACCGTAGAGCCAGCTGATATGAAGGTGCTAGGGCCAGGTGAAGGGAATGCTGTGGAAGAAAGGCTTATAGATAAGGATGCTGCGAAAGGAGAAAGCAGTCTGGAATTCACGCATATCCCCGACTGGTACGCTTGGGAGCGAAGTGAGGTTAGACGTGAAATAGAAGAGGGGATCTATGAAATGACCTTGGATGTAGATATCTATGCGCTGGTAAACACGGATGCGGTGTATAAGATTGGTGAGGGTACACTAACTCATAATATAGAGGGCTTCCATCTAACAGGATGTAATGGTAAACTTGATTATACTCAATCGCCGGAGGAGTCATATAGTCTGTACTCGGATTATTACTGGTATGAGATTGGTGATATGATTTCCATCGGTACTCCGAGGATTCAATACTACTGTTTTCCGAAGGTACCTGCGAATGTAGCAAAGGCAAGGCTCGCAGCCGAGGAATTATGGAAAATAAGCTCCAATAAAGGAAAGGAGTAATTATCATAATCGGACAAGGTTAATAAAGAGAAGCTGTAAAAAGGACAGCACGAGGAGAGGCAAAAGTAATGAACGATAATAATAAAGGCACAATAATTAAGGCTGAAGAAACAAATAACGAGAGAATAAATACCGAGGACACAAATATCGAAAGAACATCTACTGAGCATGGACCTCATAAACGGAATGTATGTCTTCTTAATGACTCGTTCCCTCCGTTTATAGATGGGGTAGCAAATACGGTTGTTAACTATGCGAAGGTCATAGAGGGAGAGTTTGGGCATGCAATGGTTGTCACTCCCAGCAATCCGGCAGCGGATGATAGAAACTTCTCCTTCCCTGTAGTTAGGTATCCGAGTCTGGATGCCACAAAGTTCATTGGATATAGAGCGGGTATACCTTTTTCTCCGGAGATATCCAAAAGGCTAAGAGCGGACCGCGTGGAAATCCTCCACAGTCATTGCCCGGTGGCTTCAACGGTTCTGGGTAGGGAATTAAGATCCACGATGAAGATTCCCCTAATCATGACCTATCACACGAAGTTCGATTTAGAAATCAATAAAGCCGTAAAATCAAAGCTTCTACGCTGGGAAGCTGTTCATGCCATTGTTGAGAATATAAGCGCATGTGATGAAATCTGGGCTGTGAGCAAAGGAGCAGAGGATAACTTAAGAAGCCTGGGATACAAAGGCGATGTGGTAATCATGCCTAATGGTGCTGATGTTCCAAAGGGGAAAATAGACAGAGACAGGGCACTTGAATTGGTTCACAGCACACTTCCGGATAAATACGAAGAAGAAAGCTTTGATGGAATGCCGCTATACCTTTTTGTTGGGCGTATGTTCTGGTATAAGGGCCTAAGAATTATACTAGATGCGCTTAAAACGATGCACTCGAAAAGCAAAGATTTTCGTGCTGTGTTTATTGGAGGCGGTGGAGATATAGAAGAGGTAGAGGGATACACAAAGTCATTGGGGCTGGATGATAAAGTCATCTTTACCGGCAAAATATTCGACCGTGAGGTTCTGAAGGCATGGTATTCGCTGGCTGATTTATTCCTGTTCCCATCGACATCTGATACGAACGGACTGGTTGTTATGGAAGCTGCAGCTACATCAACGCCATCAATCGTGATAAGGGACTCAGCACCTGCTGAAATGATAAATGACGACATCAACGGTTATCTCATTGAGGAAAACGCTGAATCCATGGCTGCGAAACTGGAAGAACTCTACGAAAAGCCTGATGCAGTTAAGAAGGTAGGAGAAAATGCAGCGAAGGAAGTTTACCTATCATGGAA
>CADBSP010000228.1 GCA_902797405.1 uncultured Eubacteriales bacterium
GAGGTAATCAAAAGCGGATACAGAGCAAAAAGATTTATCCCTCCCGAAATCTTTGATGAAAGAAGTAGGATTATTATTGCCACTATGAGTACTATGGCGAGAACCTCTAAGGTTATAACTCGCGCATGCTTCCCTGATTCCCGATGCTCTTTTCCGTCACTTTTACCCGCCTCGCTTTCTGCATACTGACTGGTTCTAAGCGGCTTTAGTCCGAGCACGCAGGAACCGGCCGTCGCCCTGGACACAACGGGAATTACAATGAGCGGAAGCGAATTAATCACGGGAACCAGTTTGAAAGCAACCGTATAGGAGATTGCAATCGTCGCCATCACTCTTTCTATTATCGCAGAGAATGCAGCGAATGTTCCAAGCACCATGAAAATCATGGATATTACAGCAAAGGCCCCTACTGTAGAATCTTTCAAAATCCGCTGGCGCTCCGCCAGGTCTCTCCTGGATAGAATCGCATCGCAGCAATCCATAAATCCATCCGCATGCATGAACCCGGAAATGCCAAATGTCAGCAACGTCAAAATGAACGCTACCACGGGTATGGGTACGAATGACCAGCTGTATATCACCCTCACCAAAATAATTAACAGGAACTCTATGAAGCCTGCAATTAATCCAACCATCGGAAGTAGTGATAGCATTTCCTTTCTTAAGTTGTTGTCCCAGACTTTCTTTGGACAAGGGATGCTGAGAAAATTGCCCCATGCCATAAAGAAGGCTGTAAAGTACTTGTTCATGGTCCTATTTGTATTGCATTTCTTCAATAATGTTTGATACTTGTGGTTGTCTATGATTGTTGATTTGAAGTTTATTTGTGCCTTATTGCAATTCCTGCCGTTATTTCTATAACCTCGTCGCACGCCTCTGCAAGCTTTCTGTCTACGTAGGCAAGGCCTCGTCGGTACACCTCCGTGTAATCGATTTCTTCTTTATCCTTATCATCAAAGCCTGCAGCCTGCTCTTGGTTTTCATGGTCATGCAGTTGGCCGGAAGCATTCTGCTCTTGGGTTGCATCTTTCCTCTGCTGGCCGACTGCATCCTTCGGTTGACTTACTGCATCTTTCAGTTGAAGTGCTCCATCCTGCTGTTGGCTTTGATGTCGATTGACAATTGGCGGATCTGCATAGATATAATCAGATACGAAGATAACGTTCTCTGCCTTATTAGAAAAGCCTAGCAAATCTTCTGCAACCACCTTCGCAGCGCATTCATCAAAACCGAACCTCACGTTTTCTGAAAATTCCATAGGTTCAGCCGGAAACATCGCGTTTGATAGAATCGCGGTTACGCTATCAACCAAGAATACGCCATTAGGGTTTATTTGAGCAGAGTCACTCATTAACTCCCTTAGCCCGAAAGGCTTCTCTATGGTTTCAAATCCCCAACCTTCGCGCTCCTTCAGATGGCGAGCTATGCGAGCCCGATCCTCCTCGTCGTGAGGAATCATCGTTGCCACATAATAAAGCGGTAGACTCCAGGCGCTTGCCAAGTCCTTTGCTCTCTTCTGCGCATAAAAAGATTTTCCGTTTTTCGCTCCACCACTAATAAAAAGCTTCATCTATGACTCTGTAATCGTTTTATATATTCGTTTTATATATTCGTTTTGATTTCTTTATACCCTTGTTCTCTTTGCCTTTTCTTTTGGTTAATCTCTTTTTTAAGTGTTTTTCTTCAGGCCTAGCTTCCATTTCCTTCGCGGAAGAGAGGGGTTTTCGAACTGTCCGTCTTCTCTGAATTCGTTCAGGTACTCGGCGTCAACCTTTGCTTCCTCCAAGCTGGACATATTATTCATAACGGCGCACGCTGCTTCAATAATCTTAAATGCAATCGGACATCCGCTTCCCTCTCCCAGCTTCATGCCAAGGTCGTACATTGGCTCAATTCCAAGCAGCTCCGACGCCGCACCGTATGCACCCTCCAGAGATTTATGGGATGTAAACATGTAGTCCTTGGCCCTAGGAGCAATCTTTACCGCCAATAGAGCCGCTGCAATTGATATTACTCCATCTATTACTACAGGTATTCTGTGAATCGCTGCCCCGAGGTATACTCCTACCATGCCGGCGATGTCGTATCCACCTACTGTAGAGAGAAGCCCGATGGGATCAATTACACCTTCCTTCTCCGGCGAAATCTCATCCTTATATTTAATCAAAGACTCCGCAATTATATGCTTCTTTATTTCAAGTCCTTCATCACTTAGGCCACCGCCTCTTCCTACGATTTCATTTATGTATTGATAGAGGCTCCAAATCGGTTTGTTTTGGTTGTGCATGGTAAGTGCGGTTATAATTGCAGATGCTGTAGTGGTATTTCCGATTCCCATCTCACCGACTCCGATTAGGTTCTTTCCTGCAGCACTGCAAACTCCGGCGGCTTCTATGCCAACCATAATGGCCTGAATGGCTTCCCCCCTGGTCATAGCGGGTTCCCTAAAGAAGTTCTTGGTTCCATTGGCAATACGCCTATTAACAACCTTGCCGAAGTCCTGCATATTGTCGGTCAAATATTCCTCCGGAATTGGAAGTTTTACACCGATGTCAATTGGAAGTAGGTCGATTCCAAAATGCTTTGCCTGGGAGCCAACTCCAGTTATCTTCTTTGTGAAGTTAATCGTCTGCATCAAAGTTACGGTCTGTGGTGCAGAGGCGACTCCTTCTTCCACAACGCCGTTATCCGCACACATGAGTATTATGGCTTGATTGCTAACGTCGTTACCAAAAGCCCTGCCTGTGATTCCGGCGATTTTGATACTTATATCTTCCAATCTTCCTAGGCTGCGAGGAACCTTGACTCGATAGTCCTGGCGCTCCTGAGCTTCCCGGATGGCAGTTTCATTCACGGGTTCTATACGCGCGATACACCCCTCCAGGGCCGGAATTGGTTTTGAGTCCATATTCTCCATATTATCTTTTCTTCCCTTTTTATACTAAATTTAATTCTATGCCCTTATTGTTGCCTTTATGCTTTGTATATTTTATGCCCTTACTGTCGCCGTTATGCTTTGTTTATTTTATGCCCTTATTGTCGCCGTTATGCCTTGCTTATTTTAAGCCCTTACTTGTCGCCGTTATGCTTTGTTTATTTTATGCCCTTACTGTCGCTATACTATGTTTTTCGTTTGCTAACATTCCTGATCTTAGGATGTGCATATTACATGCGCATCCCTACCCCTATTTTAGCATACATCCCGACCACTATTTTAGCATACAATCGTTGATTTTTCTTGTTTTTTTTGTTAGTATTCAGTTAGGACTACACTTATGGAAATAAAAGAGGACTAAACTATGAGTAAGAAAGCAAAAGCAAATATTCTGCTCTTAATTACTGCAATTATTTGGGGTTCTGCCTTTGTTGCACAAAAGGCGGGCACCATGCTGGAGCCCTTTACTTACAGCGGCATTAGAACGTTAATCGGTTGTATAGTGCTTCTGCCTGTTATTGCAGTTTTCTCCAAGATAAATGCAGGCTCAAAGCCCGCCCCGGGAACGGAAGGATACATTTCTCCCGAAGAAGAACGCAAAAGCGTTATATTAGGAGGTATTGTCTGCGGAATCATTTTATGCATCGCTATGAATCTGCAGCAGTTTGGTCTTTATTTTGAAACCGACGCAGGTAAAGCCGGGTTTATAACCACTCTCTATATTGTAATCGTCCCGGTTCTGGGAATCTTTCTAAGGAAAAGAGTCGGCCTTAAGATGTGGATCTGCGTGTTTATTGGCGCTATCGGCTTTTATCTACTCACCATGGCAGGCAAAGGAAATGGAATCAGCCTGGAGAAGGGAGATTTCTTTGTTCTCCTCTGCGCCTTTGTTTTCTCCCTTCATATCCTGGCAGTGGATCATTTCTCCCCCAAATGTGATGGTATCAAGCTTTCCTGCATGCAGTTCTTTGTTGCAGGGACATTATCTATAATCGTCATGTTCTTCATAGAGTCTCCGAAGATGAGCGACATTCTGGCATGCGCATTCCCAATCCTCTACGCGGGTGTTCTTTCTTCCGGTGTTGCGTATACCCTTCAGGTTGTTGCTCAGAAAGACGCTGATCCCACAACGGCTTCTTTGATTATGAGCCTGGAGTCAGTCTTTGCTGTGCTTACCGGCGTCATTATTTATGGTGAAAAGTTATCCATGATTGAATTAGCCGGGTGTGTCGTAATCTTCGCCGCAGTGGTCATTTCCCAACTCCCATCAAAGAAAGAACAGAAGGGTTAAAGACATCATTCAAGGTAGCCTCAGTAACACCGAGATCCGATGGAGCGGGCCAATGAAAGAAAAGACAACAAAAACAACCATCTTCGGTCCTAATTTGTTCGATTTAATTGGCACGGAACAATGGCTAAGTGATATGGCAAAGGAGGGCTGGCTCTTTGATAAGTTTAGCCCTTTCTTCTCAGTAAGGTTCTCAGTAAGGCTAAAAAAAGAAGAGCCTAAACCCAACAGAAGATATCGCTTCATCACAAATGATATGTGGAAAGTGGGCCCCGACGAGGAGCAGGTAGACACCTATGCTGCTTCGGGATGGAACTTTGCCGATACTTATCGCGAATTCAGCTTGTTTTATAACGATAACCCGGATGCACCGGAAATTTTTTCTGAGGAAAAGGATTTTAAGAAAAATACCAGAAAGTATTTTTGGATATTAGCAGGTATCCTTTTGTGGAGTATTATCTATTTCGCACGTTTTATTAAGCTTTTCTCTTATAATTCCCTTCATTTGATGGAAGATGAAAACGTTCCTACAATCATTTTGGAAAAAGTGATTCTTGTTCTCTGCATTATTGTGGTAGGTGTATTAGCCGCGGAAATAGTATCAGGAATGATGAGAGCTCATTCGGTCAACCAAACTATGAACCGGGATAAACCTTATAAGGTGAGCATGGTGATACACGCCATCAATAAAATGCTATTTGTTTTATGGGCGTTTCTAATGATTATTTCCATCATAGTTTCCTTTGTGCCTAATTCCAAGACTACTTCTGTCCGAGATCTTTCAAAATATGAGGGCACCCACCCTGTAACTTTAGAAGAAATCGATCCGGATAACGCAATTCTTTTGCAAGAGATCTTTAATGACTATGGTAAGCATTTTAACAGACAAAATGAATGCACATTGACAACCAAGAGCAGCTCTGTTTTTTCTGAGAAAACTACCCTGGTTTATCATGTTGACTATGATGGAACAAAACGGATTTGGTTTACCTCTCATTATGGGGAATTTAAGGATGTAGATAATGCGATTCCATATATTCTGGAGGAATTGGAATACATTGATCCAAACTTAAGATTAGAAGACATTCGAATTCCATCGGATACTGTGGATTATCTGGGCTATTACATGGATATAGAGCCCGATTATATATCGCTCAACCAGTATGTCTTTGCTCAAAAGGGTAATAAAATTGCAATAGGCGAATATCGCGCCGGGGTTGAGGAGGGCGCTTTGCTTAATCCGGATGAATTTCTGGATTTGAAGCCGCTGGCGCATCTATTCGCTGAAGATTTAAACGAAGGGTAACTAAATCAGCAACCTAAATGTCTCGAATTGTGCCGATGAATAGCGGGATGTGCTGGTCGGTGTCGATTATCATGTAGAGGAAGGGGCGATCTAGGGTTACGTATTTGGGCGGTTCTTCCTCTGCCATGGCTCCCTCTGCTAACATTTCAACTATCGTGGCAGCTCCTGCCTTTGTTCCCCTCTCGTCAACGTTGATATATGTGTCGTGGAATATGTTCCCGATATAGATGTTGTTCTCCGGATAAGTGCCTAATTTGCTGAAGTCTGCCATGTTTACATCAAAGGCATCTGTTACGCCCATGGCCTTAAATGCCTCTACCAGTTTCATGCTACTCTTTGATTCGAACTTCGGCATTGTAGCAATTACATCATGGTAGATGGGCTGGCTTAGGAGTTCATATAAGTGGTCTCCATCCAAGGATAAGATGTATTCGTTTAGGCTCACATCATCTTTTGGTCTAAGTGCAGCAAAGGCGTAGCGCCCTCCCAAATAGGGCTTGATAAATCCGGTCGCAAGCTCGTCCTCTAAATAATAGTATTCCTGCCCGGTCATGTACTTTACGCTTTCGATACCTTTTTCACCATTAAACTCTCCATCGTGAACCTGGTAATCCGGATCATAAGTTTCTTCCCAATCCGCCTCGAATGCAAGGGCATTTATCAAGTACATTATTGCTTTTTCAGGTATTTCCTTTAGCATGTCCTTTATGAGTCCTGCGGTATGGTCCTCTATCCAGGCGTTGATGGCCTTTAGTGTATTTCCATCAAAGTCCGCTGTCCTAATTCCCGCATTATAGTATTCCCCATTTGTTTTTAGGAAGTCTTCATTCACCGTAAGCTTTGGATCGTTTTTAATCCAAATGGAATTGGCGATGCTAAGGACCGGTGGCTGCATGCCCTTTCCCTCGCTCCCGTACCAATCCCTGATGTTTTGAGCATCTATTTCGGCATTCTTATTAACTAGGTTCATGTACGCACGTAGATAATCGTTTAGGTTATCCTGATATTCATCGTAAATGTCTCCTACTCCTGTGCTGCTGGTTCCACATTTGGCTTCACCGGTAAATTCACCTTCAGTCAGCGCCATCAAAAGCTGACACCTGGTCATTCCACCGGCGCCGTTAGCGGTCATTGCCATTGCATATATCACGGACAGCGGCGACACCAAAAGATTTCCCTCCTCTGGTTCCTCAAGCGCAGAGCCACTTTCATTTTCTCCAGGGTCCTCGCTGGTGCAAACCTGTATAAAGGAATCGCCCATCGCTGCCTTAAAGAGCGCCATCGAAAAATCGCAGTATTTCCGGTTCCCGTCCTTTGATAGAGCGTCCTGCATTTCTTCGTCTGTAAGTTCCATATTCACGGACACGTTTTTCATGAGGTCGGTGGAGCCATTGTATTCCTTACCTCCAATCCCGGTGATTCCTCCGTCGCGGCAACCGGTCAAAACAGTAAGTACCATTACTGTAATTAAAAGCATCGATATTTTTCTATTCATAGCGCTCACCCTTTCGTAAACGGAAAAACAAAGTGCGCTTTGTTTTTTGACTATTATACTATTTGGTTATTTGTCATC
>CADBSP010000229.1 GCA_902797405.1 uncultured Eubacteriales bacterium
ATCAATAATGAAGTACAATCTGTCAGATTTTTCTCGAGCCGTATTCTCGATAGTTTCCCAGATGGTGTACTGTCTCGTATCAGAATGTGTTCCTAAATTACCACCTTTCCCAAGCTTCTGAGTATTTAAGAAATAAATATGTCCCTCAGTAAGATACTCCTGATCAAAAGATTCATCAGCGATAACAACACATTGATCTATTCGTATCTTATCTGCCTTCTGCTCTATTTTCTGTTTTGATTGCTCATTTAGTTGCGGCGAATCTGAAAGCCAAACAAAAATAGCGTCTGGCTGTTCCGAGTAATTCTCGGATCCAAATAATATGTCTTCAATTAATGAAGCCATTATTATTGTCTTTCCAGAACCTGTAGGTGCTTGCAAAGAAACCACCTGTGGAACTTTGTATGAGCGATAACTATTCAAAGCCATTGCGGTTTTGGTTCTCAAATCACTTACTGCAGCTAATTGAAATGGAAACAGTTCATTCAACATTTTCTAATCCCTCCCTTGATTGATTCGGAAGTTATCGAGATAGTCTCTATAAAGCTGAAATGTTTTAACACCTCCAAGACTTCTTGACATAGAGCGATAATTCACTTCGTAATCAGTCACCAAATAAACCGTTTCAATACCCGATGTGTCTCTAATCGCTCTTTCAAACTCAGCAAAGCAGTTTTCATCTATTAAAACTGCAAATTTGTTTTCCTCAAGGATTAACATTTCTGGTAAACCATCCCCTGATAGACTCGGGCACTTTCCATACGCTCCGGCCTTCATCCATAAGGTTGGAAGCATTTCTTTAAATTGAAACCCCAGAGCAACTGCAGTTTTATCCAAAAACCCCAGTTTGAAAAAGGCGACATTTGTTTTAAAGCCATCTGTCATTGGCATATCATTTATACTGTAATTTCCACTTAAAGGCTTTCCAGTAATGTCTTGTCCTTTAATTGAACAAACAGTTCTTGGCCAAGTAATATATCTTGCAATTCCATATTGCTCCCATTGATCATCTCCAGGTTGCAATCTTTTTTTTCTAAGCTCTTTCGCTTCACTCTCCGAAACTTCGTTATTCGTTACTATAATGCATCTTCGCTCTCCTCCATCTACCGCATTCAATAAATTCACTGCATGCAAAGTAGTTCCTGATCCAGCAAAGAAATCTACAATCAGAGCATGAGGTTTATCATCTACAAAAAAACGAATAGCATCATATACTGCATACACAGATTTCGGGAAAGGGAATGATCTATCTTTAAGTATTCCCTTCAACATAGCTGTTCCATTTTTGGATGCATCGTGTGACGGGATTTGCCAAGCCGTTCCTGGAATTATTCTGTGTTCTTCTATAACATTAAACTCCAATTCGGTTCCTTTTCCTGAGGTAGTTATACCACCATTCTCAATCGTATCAACTACTCCAGCAGCCAGATACGAAATCGTTATTCTGCCTTTTAACGTATTGGCTTTAATATATCCTTTTTCAACATTAGAGCGTGCGGACTCTACACCTATACGCCATCTTCCTTCAGAGCCATCTTTCTTTAGAGGCCATACCGGAATACATCCGTCTTGTGCAACATAAGAATTTTTATCCTCAGATATTTTTAGGCTATCGCCCACACCTACAACATCATTTGTCCCTTCTTTAACCAAAACCGGATAAAACATATTTGGTCTGTCAACACGATTAGATGCTTCGCCACCTCGAAGCATAGATCTCCAAAGAACAGGACCAGTGCTCTTTTGTTTTCCACCTCGCCACTCAGTTCCCAAAGGCAACGGTAAAACGTGAGCATTGCCAAGTCTAACGAAAAATAAATACTCATCCGTACGCGAGAATGCACCAGTTCTAACGCTTCCGCCTGCGTTAATTACGCTGCTGACCATTTGAATGCTGGCATCAGAAAAAATATCCTCCAGCAAACACCCTAGGTGTAAATACTCCTTTTCATCTATTGTCACAATCAAAACCGAGTCGTTTGGATTTAATAGTTTTTTGGCAATCCTTAATCTCTTCTCCATCATAGAAAGCCATTTACTATGTCTGTATGAATCAGATCCATCTACGTAATCGTTATTATATTTCCAATCTTTAGATCCAGTATTATATGGTGGATCTATATATATACAATCCACTTTCCCCGCATAAAGATATTCCAATAATTGAAGCGCATGATAATTGTCAGCCTCGATAAGTGTGTGCCATAATTTACTATCTGGAGCATTAGTAACTTCATCAACTGGTTCGAGATAAGGATAAATCGGCTCTCCAAATTCAGCTACTCTAACGACATCTTTAAGATCTACTGTAATCTGTTCTATAGGATTATCTTTTTTAGCACATGTAACATGTTTGTCTTCCACGCTTAACACAATGTATAGCGACTTATCCGCTTTCGAATCCTCAATCATAACCTTAACACCAGCCTTGATTGGAATTCCATATAGCGGAGTACATTCGGGTAAGTGCTGTTCAAAAACAAGACCAAACTTTTTGGTCTTTGTAAGTCTATTAACCTCTTGCTCGATACGATCCCTAAGAGCTTCATCTTGAATCTGCGCCAACAAATCATGAATCGCTGCCATTTAATAATCCTCCAATTATTACTCGAATAATAATCTCATCTTTTAACAATCAACATATCTGTATCTTTATGGTCACTCCACAAACTTCTTCTCCACCAGTCCCTTCATCCTCTCCTTCGCACTCTCCGGGCCAGTAATCACTACATTTCCGCCCAGTGCCACGATCCAGCCGAGGAACTGGTCACTCACCGCCACATTTACACTTGCGGTGAACCATTCGTCATCTATCGGGTGCA
>CADBSP010000230.1 GCA_902797405.1 uncultured Eubacteriales bacterium
ATTGCAGCCAGGAGCACCTTGGCTTCAGATGGCGTATTTGATTTTTGATTCAAATTATTCATCTATATGTATAATAGTTATTTCAGATACTTAATAATAAACACCTAATACTTTGATACTTTGATACTTTGATACTTTATACTTTAATCTGCCGCTGCCCTGATAAAGTCCTTAAATATCGCCTTGCTGACATCGTCTTTTTTATGCATGAATTCCGGATGCCACTGAACCGCTTTTAGGAATTTCTTTGATGGCATTTCGATTGCCTCTATTAATCCGTCATAAGACATAGCCAGAGCATCCAAACCCTCTGCCAAATCCTTGATGCCCTGATGGTGGCAACTATTTACCATGATTTGTTTCTGGCCTGAGATTCGGTTAAGCCAGTTTCCCTCCAGTAAATCAACGGTATGTATCGGTTCATCGTATGGTGCAGGCTGTCTGTGGTTTACCTTGGATGGAAATTGCATTGGTAAATCCTGATATAGCGTACCACCTAGTGCAGCATTTATGAACTGAAGACCTCTGCAGATTCCGAGAAGTGGTTTATCCTGCTCCATTATCTCTCTCAGCATAAGAATCTCCATGCTATCCCTCTCTCTACATGGAACAACATTTCCGGTCTCGTCCTTCATATTGTAAACCTCAGGTGCCACATCATGACCTCCTGTAAATATAAATCCATCAAAGGATGATACAAGTTCCTTTATATCGGCTTCATCGGATATAAGAGGAAGCATAACGGGAATTCCCCCTGCTTCGGTAATACCATTAAAATAGCCAGGAAGCATCCAGAGACTGTCCCTCTTTTCATCTACCAAAGGCTGAAGACCGATTAAAGGCTTATTTCTCTCATTATTCATAATTAAATTCTCCATATATTTAAATCAAAAAATATACTTTTCGACATGAATTCTATAGAAACACCATAAGCTGATTTGCTAATTAATCTATATTGCAACTTGCGTTTTTTTAGATTCCATATGAATTATTTATTAATTATATATCCATACTACCTTATATGCAAAACAATTGATTAAAACACTATTTATGGTGTAATATAATTAAACAAGGTTATTTCTATATGAACGCGAAATGAACGCGAATTGATAAGGAGCCGAAATGAATAATAGTGCAATGTTTAAACTAAGTTACGGACTCTTCGTCCTAACATCCAATGCTTTTGGAAAAGACAACGGTTGTATAACCAACACTGCAATCCAGGCAGCAAGCGATCCAAACACTCTCACGTTCTGCATAAACAAAAACAACTATACACACGACATGGTAATGGAAAGCAAGAAGTTTGCTATATCCGTTTTAAGCCAGGAAGCAACCTTTGATTTATTTAAGAGATTCGGATTCCAGTCCGGAAGAGACGTTGACAAGTTCGACGGGTTTACCGATGTTGCCAGAACTGAAAGCGGAATACTCTACGTGACAAAAGGAACCAACGCATACTTTGCAGGAAACGTAAAGCAGACTGTTGATTTAGGTTCCCACACCATGTTCATTGCAGAACCAACAGAGATGGAAGTACTTTCCGATGTATCATCTGCAACCTATGAATACTATCAGAACAATATCAAGCCAAAGCCGGGTGCATCCGCCGATGAACCAAAGAAAGGTTGGCGCTGCAAAATCTGTGGATACGTATATGAAGGCGAAGAATTGCCACCTGACTTCATCTGCCCAATCTGCAAGCATCCAGCATCCGATTTTGAGAAAATCGGCTAAAAGGCTTGTAAAAGGAGTTAAAGGTCACAGCTATATTAAATGGTAAAGGCTAAGGAATAATGCTTCTATTTTAAAAGGGTTCCAAATCGGAACCCTTTTATTCTATCTCTTAACTCTAGCGCCTGCTCCTGCCATAATCGCCTCTTTTTATCTCATTATAGACAATTACGATGAATTCTAAATTAAATCGGCCAGTGCAGAAATCGCCTCTTCCCTCGCCTCAGAATCCGCTTTTACCAAATCATAAATCAAAGGATCCTCGATTAGATGTAGCCACACTGTAGTTGTGGCTTGGACGAAGTCCTCATTAAGAGGAAGCTCTTCGTCTATCAAAGGGCATCTGTAGGGTAATTCCATATCGTTATAGAGCATTATAAGTTCATCATCCTCTGTGATATGAGGTGTTAGCGGAAACGTCCTGCACTGCATCGGACGAATTTCTCTCTTACACTTTTCCGGTCCGGAACAATTAACAAAGAAAACTTTCCCTTTCCATGACTCAGGGAAATCATAATCCTCCGCTTCCTCTGTGGACCAAGTGAGCCAACCATCCCTTTTGTCGTGAACCTTATCCTCTCCCGGAAGAAGGTATATCCCCATTTCCATTGATTTTTCGTTTTCGAAAACCGAAAAAGATCCATCGCTATTCTTTTCGCGTTTTCTTTCTGTCGTACAACAGGCTTCACAACAAAGAGTGCCGCAGTCATAATCCAAAGGCGACACTCTATTAAGAAGTCTATAGATAGCTTCGTATTTTCTTTTTGTTATTGTTGATTTAATCATTC
>CADBSP010000231.1 GCA_902797405.1 uncultured Eubacteriales bacterium
CACTGCCAAAATCTTTTTTGTAACACGCTCGCTCATACAACTCTTTCCCTTCATAGAAACTTGCTTAAAACAGTATATAGATTAATGAAAAACCTAATATAACGCTTTATAAAACTTTGCTTAATATTGGGTCTAATATTTACTGTTGTCTCTTTTGTTGTCCTTACTATACTTTATTATCTCCATCGCTGGGATAATAATCTTTTTATGCTTGTATTATTCATATTATATTATCTCTCCATGACCGAACGGTTATTGCTACGAGAGCTCAACGGATATGTTTGTTTTGTGATTCTTTGTTTGTCATTAGCGGCTATCGCTACGAGAGTTTAACCGATATGATTGTTTTTAGATTCTTTGTTTGTCATTAGAGGCCGAAAATGCTTTGATATGATTACTCGAAATATGCCGGCGTTTATTATTGAATAATTGATATTAAGTTGGCTAAGTATAGTTGTTGTGAATAAAAATGCATCATTTTAATTATCAAAATCCTTGGTAGATTCCGAGGTAGAATTACAAATACACCATTTACAATTTTTCCCTTTACATTTATTTACAGTTATCGTATAATAAGATTACACTTGCTGGGAATTTATGGCAGCAAACAGCCTGTAATTGGTAATTTGAGAACCATTGAAGCATGGATTTTAATAACGATTTAAAAAAAGAAATTGACCAGCTTGGTTTTTTGTTGGAAAAAGCATCGGAACAAATAAAACGCGGAAGTTCCGGGAGTTTGATAATGCGCAAACGTCATACCACGCATTATTACGAAGTTGATGAAAAGCGAAATATTATCGGCGGGCCTTATAAAGAAAACTCTAGCCGTGTTTTGGAGATTAAGAAGTACCATTTTTTGAAGAAACTTGTGGTTGTTCTTAAATCAAATATAGTTGTTCTAAGGAAAGCGCTCAATGGGTACCAACCTTATTCACCCAATGATATCAACAACCTTCTAAAAAGAACTTATAAATGTGAAGATTTTGATGCGGGCATCAATGTCGCTAATTTCGATTTTTTTACTAATCAAGGATCTGCCGAGGAGAATCCGCCTAATCGAAGGAACCATGAGCCAGATAATGAGTCCACCAAAGATTCATCGGGAAGCTTCGGTACGGAAAGGCAAACTACTGCAGCGAGACAAGCGAGTACGGAAAGGCAAACTACTGTAGCAAGAAGGATTAGCTCCACGATAGGATCTGGCGATATGAATCGTGATAGACATTTTAATATTGATACTTCTTCAGGTTCTTTTTTTACAATGCCTTTTCTAGCCAAGCATGTAACCGTCGATGGTAGCTTTGTTCGTTCTTTGGGAGAGGTCGTTATATATAATGCTCTTTTGTATAATAACGTTGATTTCGAATATGAAAAATCACTTACACTTAAATCACCTAATGGACACTTAAATGAGGTTTTCCCGGATTTCACGATAACCGTGCCCGGAGGCCAGGTCAAGTATTGGGAGCACGTAGGAATGTACAGTGATGAGAACTATAGAAGAAAGTTTAATAATAAACTTTTGCTTTACTACGAAAACGGAATCGTTCCAGGCTCTAATCTTATTTTGACCTTTTCTAAAAAAGATAACTCTGTTGACTCACGAGAAATACATAGAATAATCCGTTCCCAGATAATTCAATAAGCCATATGGCATCGGCGCTGTAGACTTTGATGCTCGATGCTTGAAGATTCGACGACAGTGCACTTTGTCGATTCATAATTCAATCATTTTAAACGGGGAATCTAACGCATATGCTGTACTTTCAAATTCCTTGCGGATTCATAATTCAACCATTTTAACGGCGAATCAAACTCCAATTGTAATCCACCATATGAAAGTATTGGGATCACGCATATGGGAATTAATGTCAAAAACGTTCCTCTTTTGCTCTAATAATCCAAAAAGTGTGCACTTTTTGCTATCAAAACTCAAAAAGAGGAACGTTTTTCCCATTTTATTACAGACGCCACGCATTAAATGTGATTGACGTGGTTTATGTGGCTGAGCTGTGGCTACGGGGCGGGCTGCACTGCGGCTGCGCCGGGTTTGCGCTAGGTCTTGCACTGTGGCTATGTTGCGGCAACGCTGCGGCTGTGTTGCGGCTGCGGGGCGGGCTGCACCGAGGTCTGCGCTGGAGCTGTGCTCCACGCTTTATCTATTCAGCATCCAGTATATGCAGCCTCTGACACCGGCGCCGGTGCCGCCTGCGGGGTTGTAGCCCCAGGCGTCGCCAACATAGGCCGGGCCTGCGATGTCCAAGTGGAGCCACTTATCCTTATATTCGTCTTTGATGAACTTATCCAGGAATAGTCCAGCGGTTAATGCCCCACCCATTGCTCCCGGAACAGAGTTACGCACATCGGCAATCTTGGAATCTATCAAAGGTCTCAGATGGTCGTTGAATTCCAGGATGGTGTAGTTCTCTCCGCTGAGTTCAGCGACTTTCTTAAACTCCATCTGGAGGTCGTAGTTGTTTCCGATTACGCCAGACGTGTAGTCTCCTAAACCAACAACACATGCGCCTGTCAAGGTTGCCATGTCAATCAAATAATCCGGCTGAACTTCTACCTGTGCCCAGGATAGGCAATCACAAAGAACCAAGCGTCCCTCTGCATCTGTATTATTAACTTCAACAGTCACTCCGCTGTGAGTTCTCAGCACATCATCAGGTTTGTATGCACTACTTCCAATCATGTTCTCCGTTGCTCCGAGAACTGCATGAACCTCATACGGGAGTTCCAGCTCAGCGGCAGCTTTAATGATTCCCATGGCGGCAGCTGCACCCGATTTATCCGCCTTCATAGTGAGCATGGATGCTGTTGGCTTTAATGAAAGCCCACCGCTATCGTAGGTCAGTCCCTTTCCAACGAAGCAAATCTTTTTCTTTGCCTCACCGTTTGGCTTATATGTCAAATGAATCAGCTTCGGATCATTAGGGCTGGACTGATTGACAGCCAGAAACGCATTCATGTCCTGGGCTTTCAGGTAGTCCCTGCTGTAGTCCTGACACTTCACGTTGAAGTATTCCTCGGCAAGTTTCTGAGCATCCTCCGCCATTCTTTGTGGTGTATAGACTTCAGGAATCTCGTTAACTATGTCTCTGACATAATTAGTCGCTTCCGCAATCTTCTTACCTCTTTTTAGCGCAGCTTCCGCAGTCATCTTATCGCAACCGGAAACGCTCACGTAGACCTCTTCAATCTTGCAAGGCTTCGGGTTCGACTTGTACTGATCAAAGGAATATGAGGAGAGTACAAAACCTTCTGCTATTGCGGAAAGAGCCGAAACGATCTCTTCCATCGCAGCTTCTGTTCCGCCCTGGCTGGTAGCGGATGCAGAGATATGAGGCATCTTCACGGACTTGATATTGTATGTGGCTATTTTTTTCATCACCTTTGAGATGGCAATTCTCAAAGTCTCCGGTTCTGAGTTCTTGATGCTTACGTAGACTCTTCTGGCACTTGGGAGGTCACAGACCGCTCCTGTCTCAAATCCCTGGAACTTTAGGAGTTCACGATCTGTGCAATTCGTCAAATCATCATCTATGATAAAGCGAATCTCATAATCCGGTCTTACATGTGTTGCATCTCTATCTATTACTTTAAAATTCATTATTTCCTCCAATATTAGGGGACAGCTCGTTGGAACTGTCCCTATTCATTCTAGATTATAGCGAATTGATTTTAGCTTTTTACACTTTTACTCCGGCATCTTCGCTATGATTATAGTTTCCGAATTTAGTTTCCGACTTTTAGTCTCCGAATTTAAGTTCCGAATTTAGTTTCTGAACTTTGCTTTTAGTGTTTCTGGTTAAAAGCATTGAGTCCGGCATAGACCGCGCCGTCCATCAATTCCTCTTCAATTCTGAGAAGCTGATTATATTTGGCAACACGCTCGGTTCTATTTGGTGCACCGGTCTTAATCTGTCCTGTGTTCATTGCAACTGCCAGATCGGCGATTGTGGTATCTTCCGTCTCACCGGAGCGGTGTGATACAACTGCAGTGAACCCTGCCTTATGTGCCATCTTTATTGCTTCCAAAGTTTCCGAAACAGATCCAATCTGGTTGAGCTTAACCAAGATGGAGTTTCCGCATTTCTTTTCGATTCCCTTTGCCAGACGTTTGGTATTTGTAACAAAGAGGTCGTCGCCGACAATCTGTAGCTTGTCACCGAGTTCTGCGGTCATCATCTCCCAGCCCTTCCAGTCTTCTTCATCCAATCCGTCCTCAATTGAGTAGATAGGATATTTGTCAACCAGTGCTTTCCAATGGTCAACAAGTTCTCTGGATGTGAACTTTTTACCGCTCTTCGGCTGAATGTATTCGCCCTTCTTTTTGCCCTTCCATTCGCTGGCTGCGGCGTCCATGGCGAGAACAAAATCTTTGCCTGCTTTATAGCCGCAGGCCTTGATTGCCTTCATGATATAGTCTAAAGTCTCTTCATCGCCGGACAGATTTGGAGCAAAACCGCCCTCGTCGCCAACGCCTGTTGCATAGCCATCTTCTTTCAGTATTTTGCCCAGTTTATGATAGACTTCAGCGCACCATCTCAGACCTTCCTTGAAGGTTGGAGCGCCAACCGGCATGATCATGAATTCCTGTGTATCAACAGTATTTGTTGCATGAGCACCACCGTTCAAAATATTCATCATTGGTACCGGAAGTGTGTTTCCGTGGAGTCCACCCAGGAATCGATAAAGCGGCATGTCCAGAGATTTTGCTGCTGCTCTGGCGCAAGCGATTGATACTGCCAGAATTGCGTTTGCTCCGAACTTTGATTTATCTTCCGTTCCGTCAGCTTCTATCATGGCCTGGTCAATTGCATATATATCCGAGGCATCCATACCAAAGAGCAGTTCATCGATTTCGTTGTTGATATGGTTTACGGCCTTCTCAACACCCTTTCCGTCGTAACGTTTCTTATCTCCGTCTCTAAGTTCCAGGGCCTCGAATTCACCGGTGGATGCGCCACTCGGAGCGATGCCTCTTCCTACGGAACCGTCTCCTAGATAAACCTCTGCCTCCACCGTTGGATTTCCACGGGAATCCATTACTTCTCTTCCAACTACCTGAACAATTTCCAAATAAGCCATATTACACGTTCCTTTCCGGCGCATCGGCACCAAAATCAAACTAAACTATACTTTTTTATTATGCTTTGCTTCTTTTACATCAAAGCTCGACCACCGAGCATTGACAGGCAATTTTGCACAAAGCACGGGGTGCAGGAACTCCCCCACACCCCTACTGGTTATTATAGTTTATTCGACAAACAAATACAATATAAATGAATTTATTTACGCTTATCTCGATAGTTGTAATTGTAGTAGAGAAGCCCGGCAACAACGAGGGTGCAACCAATTAGTTCCCATAGCGTTGGCATCTGGCTTAGAAGCAGAAGCGCAAACGTAATTGAAAAGACTGAGTCGGCTGTTTCCCAGGCAGAAACGTAAACAGAATCCAGGTGACCGATACAGAGATTCAGTACCGCGTGAGAACCGATTTGACAAAGAAGCGCCATCAAAACCAACAGCAGATAGTCTTTGGCCGGATATCCCGTAAACGGAGTTCCTGTGACTATCATTGCCATCGCAAAGCTGAACCAGCAGGCGAAGAACAGGATGAACACGTACACTCTTCCAGAAATTTTATTCATCACCTTCTCTCCTATGGAGAAATAAATCCCCATGAAGAGTGCTGCCAGAATTCCATTTATATCGCCTATCAGGTGCCCCTCCGGAAGGTTATCAAAATCCATACCGGCGGTCAGATAAGCGCCTAAAAGCGCAACCAAAATACCGATGATTTGATTCTTGTTTATCTTCTTTTTGTATATCGCAACGCTAATCAACACAACAACCAAGGGATGAAGCGAAGCGAAGATGGATGCGCTGGCGATACTTGTCATTTTTACTGCATTGAACCAGCATGTAAAATGAGCAAAAAGAAAAAATCCTGCAGCAATAGTAAGTAAAAGATCCTTTTTGCCTGGAGCATTTGTTTCCTGATTATCTTTAAGCAATATGTTTGAATCCCTGCTTTGTTGCACGCCTTGGCTTATTGTCGATGAAGAATTTCTTCCGGAAAAAAGTATCGACTTTAGCTCATCCAAATCGTGAAGAAAAACAGGAATAGCGAAAAAAGGAAGGCTAAATGTAAGTCGCCAAAAACCGATGGCTATGGGCGATGCAGTAATTGCTTTGCCCAAAGTACCGGAAGTTGCGCCAAGCATAACCGCTATTACAACGAGTATGCGCGCATACTTGGATATGAAATTCGAAGAGCCTTTATTATCCATTGCGTATTATTTCCTATCGATTATCTATCGATTTTTTATCGATTTTTTATCTATTCTTTATCGGATCATCTATCGATTATTTTATCGATTACCTATCGATTATTTTATCGATCATCTATCAATTACTTTATCGATCATCTATCAATTACTTTATCGATCATCTATCAATTACTTTA
>CADBSP010000232.1 GCA_902797405.1 uncultured Eubacteriales bacterium
ATCAGTACCTGCTGCCTCAACTGCTGCACACCAGAGAAGGAATGCGTCGTGAGCCATGTAAGCATTGATTTCTACTGTAGCATCTGCGCCATACTTTTCATGATATGCATCCTGAAGTGGAGCAAGAGCAGGATCACTTGCGTCATAGTGGTTACATACATAGGAACCTGCTAGTCTCGGACCGGACATCTTGTTAACGTCCTCGGACTGCCATGTGTCACCACCTAAGAGTACTGCATCGATACCGAGTTCAGCAACCTGTGGAACGATTGTGTAGATGTCACCGTTGGAACCTACAGGCATAAGCATGCAGTCAACACCGGCATTCTTAATGTCTGTGAGCTGTACACGGAAGTCCTGGTCACCAGCACTATAGGCCTTCTCGATAACAACTTCACCACCCAGTTTTTCGAACTCTTCTTTGAAGTACTGTTTGAAGCCTTCGGAATAGTCGGAACCCTGGTCATAAAGGATAGCAGCTTTTCTGCATCCAAGCTTGTCATAAGCATAGGATCCTACAACAGCACCCTGATATGGGTCGATGAAGCATACACGGAAGTTGTACTCATTAAGTGTACCATTATCAACTGTTACACGTTCACCTGTAGCAACTGTTGCGATACCAGCTGTCTTAGCCTGAGTCAGAATCGGTGTCATAGCGATAGCCTGACCGGAGGAGTTAGGTCCAATGATTGCAGATACTTTATCCTGGGATGTAAGTCTGGTTGTTACGTTAGGAACTTCGTCAGCCTTACCCTGTGTGTCATACTTAACAAGCTCAATCTGCTTGCCAAGAATTCCACCTTCAGCGTTCTTCTGATCTACAAGCATTTGCAATGTTTGGCTTTCACAGGTACCCCATACAGCACCATCGCCTGTAAGAGCCCCTAGCCAACCAAGTTTGATTGTGTCTCCACCAGATGCTCCACCGGAACTACCACCGGAACTGGAGCCGCCACCGCCGCAAGCTGCTAGTGAAAATACCATAACTACTGCCAGCAATACGACAAATACTTTTTTAAGCTTCATGTGTTTCTCCTTTCTCAATAACGAAATACTTGAAACTCGCCTGGCGCCTGGCCAGCTGCGCCGGACGCACAAATACTATGAAAAAATTATATCCTTTGGCTTCAATTTGCTTCGCAAGACTTCGCAAATATTCACGCCTGTATAAATATACATAATAACGAATATTTTTGCAAGTCATTTTTTGCCTTTTTCACATTTTTGTAAATAATTCAAATGAATCGTTCTTTTATCAGCGATTCCATGTTAATAAGGATGGATTTGATTCCCAATTATTCAATATATGATATAATTACATCATGAGTAAAAACGCTAAATTGTTTCTAATGGTGGCTGTGAGTTCATTGGCTTCACAGATTTCACTTAATATGTTTCAAAGTGGTTTCATCCTGGCGATGTCTCCTCTTATGATGTGCGTTTTTCTTTACTTGTTTAGGGATTTGGATCCATTTAAGGCCGGTTGTTTAATGGCTTTTTTCTCTCCTCTTTTCAGACTTACTGTGGAGATGATAAAAACCGGCGAGTTCAACGATCCATTTCTTTATGTTTTTCCCGACGTCGGATTCTTCTTTGGCCACGCACTATTCTTCTCATATGTTCTCAAGGGACTTGGTTATTCGCCATATCACAGGTTTTATATTCGACTAATAATATGTGATTTCTGTGGAAACTGTTTGGAACAAACCCTAAGAGTAATGGCGGGACTGACCGTCTACTCTCTGGACAGTTTCCTGACATTTATCGTAATCGCCTTTGTTCGTAACTTCATCGTAATTCTCATCTGCATTGCATCGGATGCCTATATGTCTCTCTTGGAAAAACGTGAACATGAGGAGAATTACAAGCGTCTGGTCCTCATGGCTTCCACCTTTGAAAGTGAAGTATATTCCATGCGTAAGAACATGAGCGAGATTGAAGACATAATGACAAACGCATTCACCCTTTACAGGGATTTGGATAAGGATGAATACCCCGATGAATTAAAGGACACCGCCCTTTTAATAGCAAAAGACATTCACGAAGTTAAGAAGGGCTATCGGAGAGTAATTCAAGGTCTTCAGGATACATTCCTGGCTGACTTTACCGATGACAGTCGTCTAAAAATCAGTGACCTCCTTAAGATTCTATCCATTGATGTGGAGAGAAGCCGAGAAATAGACGGATTAAACGTCACTTTCCACTCCAGTTTTGAAACGAATTATGAGATTCAAAAGCATTTTGCATTTATGAGTATAATCAGAAATTTCACTTCAAACAGTTTGGATGCATTATCAAAGATGCCTAAAACATATAGAGGTGATATATTTATTAGATGCAGAGACATGACCAAGGGCGGCGTTAAGTATTGCGCAATAGAGATTAAAGACAACGGCCCAGGTATTCCCGTAGACGAACAGGACTTTATATTTGTTCCAGGCTTCTCCACGAAGTTTAACGAGGATACGGGAGACATTAACAGAGGAATAGGACTCACCTTGGCAAAGGATCTTCTGGAAGACCAGTTTAGTGGAACCATCGACCTGAAATCCACAAACAAGGGCACTCTTTTCACTCTCTGGTTTCCTGTGGATAGACTAACCGAGCATGTAAATAGCTATAGCAATTATTCATTAACGATTGGCTCCGAAGATAATGTGGAGCAATACGAGCAGGCGTCAAATATACTTAATCCGTCAGATTGACATATATAATTCAGATTGACATATATAATTCAGATTGACATATATAATTCAGATTGACATATATAATTCAGATTGACATATATAATTTAGATTGACATATACAATTCAGATTGATATATACAATTCAGATTGACATATACAATAAGGGTGATAATTATGAAGTTTTATATTTTGGATGATTTGCTGGCCTCTGTAAAGGTCCTTCAAAACATAGTCGAAACCAGGAATCTGGGCGAAGTAATAGGCACCAATACGGATGTGGATAAAGCGATTCCTGAAATACTGGAGCAGAATCCGGATATCGTCTTAGTGGATTTGCTGATGCCAAAAAAGGATGGCATTTCCGTTGTTAGAGAGATTCGTGAACTCAATAAGGAAATCAGCTTTATCATGGTTTCACAGGTGGCAGATAAGAAAATGATTCAGGATGCTTACGAAGCAGGAATAGAATTCTTCATCACCAAGCCTAATAATCGAATTGAGATAGAAAAAGTCATAAACAATGTTATAGAAAAGCGTCAAATGTCACAGGTGCTTAAAGGAATCAGAAACGTGATGGGAGATTCTGCAATTGGAAACGTTGTGAATGCTACAGGACCGAGCGAGTCTCCTACGAATGTCGCATCTCCTTCTCCTGAGGATTTGGTTTTATCAAAAGCCCGCCGCATACTCGGAATAATCGGAATGCTAGGAGAAACCGGAACAAAGGACATTACTTCCGTCATGGAGATGCTCATAAACAACAAAGAGAAATACCAGGCCAGATTTACTTTGGATCAATATGCTGAGTCCTTGAATTCCGATCCTAAAATCGTTAAGCAGCGCATTCGTCGCGCAATAAAAAAAGGCCTTACAAACGTGGCCTCACTTGGTGTGGAAGACTACTATAATGATAGTTTCGCTGAATACGCAAATACTCTCTTTAACTTTGAAGCAGTCCGCAGTGAGATGGATTTGATTCGCGGAAAATCCCCTTACGGAGGAAGTCCCTC
>CADBSP010000233.1 GCA_902797405.1 uncultured Eubacteriales bacterium
AACTGAAGGATTTTCGTTTGCTTTTACTACGTCCTCATACGTTATCTTTGTTTCTTCAGGTTTGGTGAAGAGTGTAAAATGGTATATGTATTTGGTCCCGCCATTGTATGGCATTCGCCGGGTTTCCTCCCCAATCTCGCCTATAACCAATTCACGCTTCTTCCATGACAGATATTCACTTTTTGCCTTAATATACTTGACTAAGAAAACTATAGCAACCACTATAGCCGCAATACACATCCAAGCGGATAAATCAATTCCCATGGATACAACTCCCTCTCTGTCATCGAGTGTATAGCTGATGATATGCTTCTGTCATTATTGATCATTGTTTGAAGTCACTCTAGCGACTCAAACTCAATAATCAGGTTTGCGGTCTGAAATGAAAGGTCTTGTATAATCGAGTTCGCTTTGATTACTGTTCCATGGATTCTTCTGGATGGGTATAGTTTGACTTCTTTATCCAGTGACGGACCTATAGCTTCGGTCGATACGGACGAATCAAACTTTTCTCTATATAAGTCACAGGACATGTGAACCCAAACAGTTTTTTGATTTGTTGTCTTGCATTCACAAACAAACTCAACATAGCCATCTATGATAGAATAATAAATCCCATATCTTGGAAAGATCCGTTCAATATCTACGAAAACCGGATCACCTTCCATCGAATCTTTGCTGAATCTCTCTTCTTCCTTTTTTTTTTAAAATTCATACAGGGTTCCTCCCTCTTTTTTATTCCAATCATGTGCACACTGCATCTCACTATTATAGTACATGGTTCCTTGCCCATTTGGCAGCTCAAAATAACCTTTAAATCGATATCCACTCTTTGTCGGAGCTGTTGCATATGGCATTACACTGCCATATGCAACCTTAATGTTTATGGTTCCTTGGATACCTCCAGCACGATCTAAAAAAACTCCATATGAAGCGTCATAAGACGCATCATTTGACGTCAACTCTATTGATGGGTTGTCTTTATTATTCTGGTTCCCAAGTGGCCATATAACTATCAGGATGACTATTAAGATGAGCACCAAACCGATAAGAGCCAGAACCTTTCCTCTCTTTTTCTTCTTTTTTGCTTCTTCATACGATATACCATTCTCATCGCACGATTTCTCTTTATCTATTAGAGGCTTACTTGCATCCGATAGTATGCTTCCACAATGCCTACAAAATACTGCATCAGCGAAATTGTCATTTCCGCAATTCGGACAGCATTTCATTACGCATATCTCCCCTTAATGATATCAAACTATACCATGTCAACCTTGTTTCCTGAGCGTGATGCGGTACTAAGTTGTGCAATGCGTAGGTGACGACTTATGACTTATTCTGGCAATGTGAACAGGGTTTAAATCCTTTACCGATTGCAGCTTCAATATTATATATCCAAAAATACGAAGTATCCAAATAATCGCAGCCGTAAGTGTGATATAAGTTGGTTCCATCATCTGGCACGACTACAGCATAATCTTCATAGAAACTCAGCTTTGACAGCTGTTGTAGATTTTCCATTACCGCATCAAAATAATCATCCTGCAAGTCTTCGACCTGTTTATTCAAATTTGCAATCTTTGTTTCCTGAGAAGCGATGGTCGAATTTAAAGATGATATCGTACCGTCTCTATCTTTGATGGTCTGTTCCAGTTCGCTAATGTACGTATCCTTATTGGCAATTGTCTGCTCTACTTCCAATAATCGCGCGTCTTTTTCTGCGATAGACTGTTCTAATTCTCCCCTGTGCAATTCATTTGTTCGATTGTTGAGATATTGTAAAATGTTTAACCCAACCAACAGCAAGCCTACTAGTGATATGAGGAGAGCAGGCAGGATGGCTTTCAGACGGAAATATTGCTTTCCGCAACCGCTACACTTCCTGCTGATCTTGTCTACACTTCCACCACAACGTTTACAGTAAAACGCATTGTTTACAGATTGCCCTGATGTTTCTTGACGTTGTTCAGATTTGTCGTTCTCCGTGTTCTTCTTTTCTTGCTTATGATTGACTCTTTCGTTAGAGCTTGCAGGAACACTATGGGAATCCATTACCGCAGAATCTCTCTTTATTTCCTTAGTGTCGGATTCTGGGGTATTCTTCTGCGTATTATGTTCTACGTTTGATTCGGTTTTCGGATTAGTTACACAATTATCATGTGTTTCGTCATAGGGAGGATTAGGCTTTTTCGCGGTATCCTGGTATTCTGAGCGAATTGCTATCTCACTCTTCTCTCTTCGCCTGTTGATCTCAGAAACTATCAGATCCCGGCTTCCACAATACTGACAAAACTCACTGTCGCTGGGCAGAGTCCGCCCACATTTCTTGCATTGTATGACATCGCCGGTCGAACTGGTTTCCTGCGTGTTGCTCGCCAGAGCATGTTTGTTTTCACTTTGTGTAGTGCTCTTATTCTGTGACACGGAAATCAAGTTAATCGGTTGCGTTACTGTATCGTCAGTATTGGAGTTTGAGGTTGTAGTTGTATCCTCAGCTGTTGATTGATCTGTCTCAGTAGCTTTCGTTGCATCCATCGCTCCCTGTTCAGCTGTCACTTTGGGCTCATTAACGTTATCCATTTGATGTTGATCTAAAAACATCCCTTCAGGATGCGGAACAACACTGCTAACAGGTTCATCTGTTCGTCCATCTGAGGCTTTAGTGATGGGATCATTAATCGAAGGAATTTGCATTAACTCAAAGCTGCTCATTCCTCGCGGGCAATAAGCCGAGGTAGCTTTTGAATACATGTTGATGTATACAGTGTTGTAGTGAGTTCCATCTGGCAAACAGAGTTCATAGGCATCTATAAGGTCATCACTGGTATCAGTTGATGTAGATCCTATTCGATCCCAGAATAATGGGATTGAATCAATTGAATACAGTGTATTCAAGTAATCGTACGAACTGCTTACGCCATGTGCATATACTGGGTTTTCTGGACTCGTTCCGAAGTCTGGAACCCTGATAGCATCTTCAATTTTAGTCTCGTTCACTGCAAATCGCTGCCTGAATTGTGAATCAAATAGCAAATCGATTGACAGTGCTTCCTGACGTTTGTCTTTTTGCAAATGACTGAAGTTGCTGGACAGTTTCCGAATACACTCAATCAAGCGGGGCGCACTGTCATTCGAGATAAGAGATGAGTACTTCATTTTTATAGTACTTTGAACTCTATCATCTGTAAAGCCAAGTTGAAGCCTCGAAGCAATCGTCAGGTAAACCTCATAAAGGGAATCAGAATCGACTTCTTCCCCTAGAAGATACACTAATGAGCCAAGGACTTTCTTGGCCTGTGATTCTTTTCCTGGAAAAAATCTCTCTTTTTGTTCTGCGCTCAGTCTATTATATGAAGAAACAGCTTGTTGGTAATCAACATTCAGCTCCGCTTTAATGGACGTTTTCTCGTTCTCATTACCGTCCTTTTTGCTCTCCTGTTCCAAATCTTCTTTTGGTGCGATTTGTTCTCTGCTTATCGCACACCCACAATACTGGCAGAACACACTATCATCCGGCAATGACATTCCGCATTTAGGGCACTTCATTGTTACTATTCCTCCTTTATAATGGGTGTTCCGCGGCGATGGCAACGATCATACATCAGCATCTTCTTTCCAAGCACACGTACTCACACCTTAATCTAGTTCAGCTCCGACATAACTTCAGTTCCACATTTTTCGCATTTAAGACTACCATCTGGTAATTTCGTCCCACATTTCCTGCAAAATAATATACGTGTTGCTTCAATTTGTTGTTCTCCACTATTCACATTTTCCTGTTGTTTCGATATAGTTTCCCTTCTCAGTTCAGACTCTTTATCTGGAAGACTAGTGCTGACGGCAGTACTTCTCCTCGAATCATATTGTGTTATTTGATGAAAGTTGGAAGTCCTTACTTCTTTATCGACTTCATAGCTACCTCCACCTGTTTTTACAGCTCGCTTTTTCTTATGAATTCTCCAAAGATTGATTAATCGCCACCCAAGGAACACCATTAACACATAAAACAGCAGGATGATACCCGAATATATTAACGGGAGTTCATAGCAAAGTGAATACAGGACATTGTCTGAAATAACTCTCACAAGTAAAGACGTCACCACAAATAATCCAATTCCGATAAGTAATATCATATCATTTCCTCCAAAACGCTTTTCAAACACAATCACAAGGTTTGTAAGTCCAATGTCAACGCTACTCCTGTTCCTTTTCTTTCATTGCAGAAGAGAAAAATGCATACAAACCCAAGAATAAAACATAAGCAATTGCATAAGAAAAACCCGGCTCAAGAACCCCAGTAACTAGAAATATCAATTCCGACCAAAGAGTTGGAGATAACAAGACAGCTATAAGCATCACTGCTCTAGCCCATTTGTTATCCTTTGCTCCTTTCAAATTTCGGATAAAAAGATAAATCCAATGACCCAAGAAAACCCATATAAACAGGTACAGAAAACAACCCCGTTCTATAATTCCCCACGCATAATACCCATTGTCAAATGAACGCTTAGCTAGAGTATGTTTTGCAAAATCTTGAAGAGCCGTACGGATTCCGAGTTCGGTAACGCAAGGTCTCATTAGAGGCTCATATAAATAGTCATAAAGAGTAAAATTCCAATCGTCACTTATTCCAATCCACTCATAAATATGTTCTGAAATAAGATAGGAAGAGCCAATCGGTGTTAGAGCTGCAAACAGGGTATCGGCCGGCACTCCTACAGGAAGAATAATTGAGGTATATGTAAAATCATATTCTACGCCATAAGGAAGCTCCGCTGGATCATAAGATACTTTCAACGGAACCACGAAAAGGGAGATAATAATCTCAACGATGACTAGAAGAATGAGTGCAATAATTGATAGGCTTAGCATTTTTCCCTGTGTCATTTGCATATATCGTATCCTCCATCTCCGAAAACACTCGAACTATTTTACAGGCAGCATTGTCGCTTGCTCTATCTAAGTGTTTGAACCAACTGCATGAACGGACAAAAGTGTAAGTACAGAAATTGCCACAACGAGTGAAACAATTCTGTTTTTCTTGGTCATTAAATCACCTCATACCCGACACTTCACAGTTTTTGTTTCTCTTCAACAATGGGAGTTCCGCAGCGTGGGCAGCAATCGTTTTCAGGTTTCAACTCAGAACCGCACCGTCTGCAAAACTTGATCTTGGGCTGCTCAAGTGGAGTCGCTTTCTGCTCATTTTCGTTTATATGCCTTCTTTGTTCAAAACTACTGGTTTTTGCGGTTGCTGTTTTTATAGATTCTTTTTGCAATTCCCTTTGCAGCATTGTTCCCTGGAAATCTGGGTGCTTAAGAATAGCCTGCTTATAGGCCTCATAAATCGCAGCTTTCAATCCATAAAGAGGGGTACGCGTATTTTCTTCTGTTAGTTTAGTAAAGCCGTCTGAAAGAGGTTTATTATCTAATTTGAGCAGGGCGTCTTTCTCCATCGCTATGAATTTTCTGCGATCGTATACTTTGCCATTATATTTAAAGGATTCTGCCGTTCCATAACCATCCTGAAGCAGACAGCTTTTTAGATTACTATGATAGTCCAAGCTGATAGAATAGCCTTTTGATAGTGAAGTATAGCTTATCCGGCTCCAGATCAAAAGGGCTGCAAAAGAAATCGCACTACCTTCCTTGATCACGACTATAACCATCCATATGAGGAAAACTATAATAGCGTCAATAATGACTATTCGCTTCGCTTTTTTCGGTGCAACGGGGCGCTTTCTGATAGCATATCTATAAATCCAAAGCGGTACAGGATGAATGATTAGCGTAATTGCTATATCAATAAGGACTAAAAACAACCAATTCGAACTAAGCTTATTACTTGATGCTTTTCTCGAATCATAGTTATTACCTACTGCAGCCGTAGATGATGTAGTTATATTATCGGTTCTTTTCCCTACACTATTTGAGGGATTAGTTTCACTGCTGATAGTCGCCGACTCTTCCAAGCTTGAAACCAATGCCTCAAAGTCTTTATAGCAAGGGTTTTCTGAGGTTGAATTGAACTGGAACATATGGCCTCTCCCATTTTCAACCCGAAATAGAGTGGTCATTTTTGTTGTGTAGTTATAATTTGGTAGATCCCGGTTCTCTGTCGTTATTGCACGAAAGAATTCTTTTCCCTGATAGGTTACCGTTGTGATATCTGATGCTCGAACCCCCCACGCTGTTGCTAGATCAGCTTTTGTCATAACAGAATTGTCTATGTCCACCCGAGATAACCCTTCTTTTTCATACTCGGGTGTACTGTTCCAGACATCTAACCCGATATAAATAATCATAAGGCCTATTTCTGTGTTCGACATAAAACTGACACTCACATAGTTGTCCTCCTGGGTGGACTCAAACTGAGTCCAGTTTTTGGGAACAGTGAAAGAAGACCCGGTTATTGTATCCGAATATTTAAACGCAGGCGTTTCAGTGGTGGTATTAGGCTTCTGTTCGGGTATTTCATGGAGTTCTATGCTGTCAATAATGTCCTTAAAGAAACTCTCATTTTCTGTAGTGATTCTTCCAGAATATTGATGCAAAATGATACTGATGTCTTTTCCGCCACTGACTGTAAAGTATTGAATATGATAGACTGAAGTCCCGTTTTCCTTGGTTTCATAGTTAAATTTCAGAAAACTGGTCTGTCTATGCTTGTAAACCTCTGATTTTATAACGGTCGCTCCAGCGGAACTATACTGCTCTTCAAGCACCGATTTCATTGCTGATAACAATGATTCGCTGACTTCATCATAATTGACTGTTGAAGAACTGACCTGCATAGATACAACGATCTCACGGTTTATATTCTCATCCCAGGCATCAAGATAGGAATTCCCTGTTTGAAGTATTTCGTCCATGTCTTTTTTTGTGAACCCATACTTTTCCAGATTAGGATCATTTGAACGAGTATCCCGTGTGAAAACCACATAATCATCGGGTATATCGATAGAAATACCCACTGCCTCTAGCTTCCATGTTTTTGTGCCTGCCGCTATCACAGTAATGCAGAATAAACTCATTAAAAGGGCTGTAATGATTACTAGTATTCTTCGAATAATCCTATACATCATAATCTCCTGTCATAGAGCAAAACTGCTTGCTTTAACTTCCTTGTAGACTCAGTCTTTTGGAGGAGTCCTGATTAAGCATAACAAATGACCAGCGGGAAACCATATAAAAGGCACTTATTGATGTCGTTCATGCCATCTTAGCCTTCAATCACCGAAGTTCCACATTTGCTGCCAATACTTGTCCCTTCTTCGAGATCAAAGCCGCATCGTCTACAGAACCGAACCTTGGGCTTCACATTGCTTACCAGTTCATTCATTCTTAAAGGCCATTCTTTTAAAACAAATACTGGTTAATTGACCGGAGTAATACTCACGGTAAGGCTCCATTTTGCGTAGTTACCAGAATATCGTCCTCGGTTTTCCTTAACAGATACCTTCGTAGAGATACTATATCCATTCTTACACAGTTCATCTGAATAACTGATTTTTTCATAATAGGTCCCAATATCTGGATATGTGTCTGCTTCTTCCACCCGGTATTCGATAGTCAGAGAGGACTTAGGATCAAGAACGATTGTTGATCCACTTCTGAATGATTCTCCGTTTATTTTGAACTCATAAGACCAGGAGTTTCCAACATGGTCATTTGAAGCCAGACTAGTAGACCATGTTATTTTGAATTTTTGAGGTGCTTGTGAGACCTTAACTGGCACAGTTTTCGTTATTCCATCAGGAGAGGAAACAACAATCTCCGTCGAACCCACACCGACTGCTGTAACAACTCCTTTATTAGACACCTTTGCTACAGCTTCATCCTTAGAAGAATAAATCAAGGTCTTATCGGTTGCATTCTCAGGTACAACAGAGGCTGAAATTGAAAACTTATCACCGATAAAAAACTTATTAGCATCGTTGAGGTCGGTGCTGATCTCGATTTTAGTTACAAGAGTGGGTTCAACAGTAAGAGTTATTGAACCAGTAACTCCCGTTTTGTGTGCTGCGCTTATCTCTGCCGTGCCAATGCCTACTGCCTCCAGGTTTCCTTCCGAGTCTACCGAAATAACACTCCTGTCACTTGAAGACCAGGTCAATTCCTTCGTGGTGGTGTTATCTGGATTCCAACTGACTGCCAATTGGATAGGGGTACCAACTTCAATGCGCCGATTTGGATTGGTGTTAGTCACGGTTATTATGGCCGGCGGAACTTCTTTTACTGTAATGCTGTAAGCGAATTCGGTTCCATTTGGTGTGGTAATGATGATTGCTGCCTCTCCGGGAGAGATGGCCGCAACTCTAATTTCTTGGATTCCC
>CADBSP010000234.1 GCA_902797405.1 uncultured Eubacteriales bacterium
AGGAAACATGGATTTATCAAGAAACTATCTAAGAGACATCGGCTTTGCACAAGCCATCAAACGCGGGACTGCCGAGATCCTAGAGGAAAACGAATATGGACTATTCATTAAAGACACCCTTGGTAAAGTATTTATGCTGACCACAGACGATTATACTTTGGGATGCGAGTGGCTCGTAAAACACGAAGACAGAAACTATGAACTGCTTACTCTATACAGGGATGATTTGATTTGTTTTGCCAGGGAACGATTCGGGCTTGTGGAGGAGATGCGCTGCTATCAAGGGGTTTGGACCAAGCCATCGCCACCCGAACGCAAAGGCCTAGTTTGTTTTCATCAGGCAACAAAAGAGGATATCCCCTTTGTCCGTGAACACTATGAAGAATGGGATGATGAGTGGGGGACCAAGATTATTGAGACTGGGAATCTATTTATAGCAACCATAACACCAAAGAGTGCTGAACACTCAACAGACATTACAACCTCAACGAGTTCTGAACACTCAACAGATATTACAACCTCAAAGAGTTCTGAACACCCAACAGATATTACAACCTCAACGAGTTCTGAACACCCAACAGACATTACAACCTCAACGAGTTCTGAATACCCAACAGATATTACAACCTCAACGAGTTCTGAATACCCAACAGATATCACAGCAGCGATTCCCGTTGGATTTATGGGTGAGCATCTAGAAGGTGCAATAGGGCTTCTTCATGTCCTACCAGAATATCGCAATCGAGGATATGCACAGGAGTTGGAGGCATTTATGATTGAGCATATGATGAAAAAAGGTCAAGTGCCTTACGGACACGTTGTCGTCGGTAACGAGGCATCCATGGAATTGCAAAAGAAAATGGGGTTCGAATTTTGGGATGGAACCATGTCATGGTTGTTCTCTTTCGAAGAGTAAGCATAAAATGAGATTTTCTAATGAATTCCTGTTATTTCCTTGGTATAATTAGTATAGCTAATTGCTGGTTAAGCATACAGTAAGCTACCGGATATGCAGACAGCATTTTTAGGCTTTAACTAAAACGTTTTCATATATTTCATAGTTCTTTCATAGTTCTTACAGGAGGGAAGATTGACAGTTTTTGATGTCTTTTATATGTTGGGTGGCGTGGGCCTGTTCTTGTTTGGAATGACGGTTATGTCCACGGGCCTTAAAAACGCAGCCGGGGACAATCTCCAGAGCATATTGGAAAAGGTTACATCCAACAAAATAATAGCAGTGCTTGTGGGTATCGGAATCACTATGGTGATTCAGAGTTCATCGGCTACGGTTGTTATGGTAATTGGGTTCGTAAACGCGGGCATGATGACCCTTGCTCAGGCTATTGGCGTAGTCCTGGGATCCAACATAGGTACCACAGTAACCGCGCAGATTACAGCCTTCAATCTATCAAAGTACGCTCCAATCATGATATTCATTGGAGCAATCATGCACATATTCATAAAGAAAAACTTCGTAAAGCATACCGGTGCGATAATAATGGGGTTCGGTATGCTTTTCTTTGGTGTAGGCGTTATGAAAGAGGGAATAGCTCCACTTTCAGATAGTGCGGGATTCAAATCGTTTTTATCGGGGCTTGATAATCCTGCGCTTGCCATACTTTTCGGTCTGGCATTTACAGCTCTACTGCAAAGTATTTCTTCGTCATCCGTTATCTTCCAGGCCTTTGCTATTCAGGGACTATTAAATGTTGACACTGCGGCGTATCTTCTCATTGGTGGTGCAATAGGTGCAGTGACACCAAACATTCTTGCGGCGCTTACAACCAACAGGGAAGGCAAACGTACAGCTGTCATGAACCTTTCGTTCAATATCTTTAGAGCCTTGCTGCTTGTTGCGCTTATAAACATTTTCCCACAGCTTCTGGAACTGATTAAAAACCTGTCGCCGAACGATGTTGGAAGACAGATAGCCAATATGAACTCGATTTTCGCAATCATAGCAGTACTAGTTGCACTTCCATTCTCGAATTTCTTGATAAAAATCGCAGAGAGAGTTTTGCCGATTGGGGAGGAAGAACAGGAGGAAAAGAGGGACCGTACGTTACAGTTTATGGCCAATATATCAAAACTTCCTGCGCCCATCGCCATGTCCCAGGCACAGAAGGAGATCACGCGCATGGGCCGAATTTCGTCAAAGAACCTGCACAGGGCTCTGGAATGCTTCTTCAATTATAATCCAGAGAAAGCTGCTAAGGTAAGGGCAAGGGAAGAGAGCGTCAACATTCTCAATCACACGATTGCAGATGCTTTGGTGCAGCTTAGGGCTTTAGATTTAAGCGAAGAGAACATGCGCAGGGTTTCCATGATGACGATAGCAATAACCGACATCGAGCGTATTTCCGACCACGCTGAAAATATAATTGAATACACTGAGGGTATGCTATCAAAGAGAGCAAGTATGTCCGATGATGCAATTGAAGAGTTAAAGAAGATGTCCGCGGATGTTTTGGAAGAAGTGGATATTGCGCTGGATATATTCGAGAATGATGATTATAGTATGCTGGATTCCTTGGAAGAATATGAGGAAAAGGTTGATATGCAGGAAGATCTTCTAATCGGAAATCACGTTAAGAGGCTCATGGATGGGGGCTGCGATCCTTTGGCTGGAGTTGTCTTTGCTGATATAGTGACTGACTTGGAGCGCTGCGGCGACCATGCGATTAATATTGCTTATGCGTTGAAGGTGCGTCCAAAAGAGTTAGATAGGGAACGTATTACGGATCCAAGTGTTTATATGGAGAGTACCGCGCGTGATTCAATTAAACACGATCGCTCAATAAAAGATGCAACAAAGAACACCGATTAGATTATCAATGCACCATGCAGTGAATGCAAAAGAAATGCAGCAGTGAATGCAAAAGAAAGTGCAAACGGTTTAAAGTGCAGAATTGAATAATGAGTGCGGATTTCGTTAATAATTTCGTTAATAATAAAGAAGACGATAATGAATAAGAAAG
>CADBSP010000235.1 GCA_902797405.1 uncultured Eubacteriales bacterium
AAATCAGCGGTTATTGGGCGTAGACCAAAGAGTCCCAGAGAGCTTGCCAGGAATCCAAAGGCCAGAATCGTTCCAACATATGGAGCAAAGGTGACATTCCGCTTTCCCATATTGTCCTCTGTGAATTTATAGACCCACCCAACAATAAACTCCGCGATTATCTGCTTTCCACGCGGAATCTTTTCAAGCCTGCTTCCGAGCCAAATCCCGAGGACTGCCAAAATCACGGCAACGATAAATCCGAAGAGGGTGCTCTCCGTAATATAGAAGGTCCCGTCTCCGAAGCTCCAGATTATTCGTGCTCCTAATTCATCAACATTAACCATTAAAAACCTCGTTAGATTAAACTAATCGTTATTGCTGCCTTTGATCCCGTAAACATAAAAGACCGAAAGGGAGATTGCAATAATTGACGCTGAAAATGTAATAACAGCAGCCATTCCCAATTTTACAGCCAGGAAGGCAGCCAGTAGGTAAATGAACATCCTAAGTACATATGACTGAATTGCAGAGAAATATTTCTCCGATGAAAGCCATTTCACCATTAAATGGAGAAGTAGATAATTGCCTCCGCATGTAATTGCTCCAATCAAAAGGCCTGCCAGCCCAAGTAAGCTGCCAGACATTCCTTTACCCATGTATGTAATTATACTAGAAACAATTCCTATAAATATAACAAAGTATAGAAATGTAATCAAAACTCTTTGAGTCTTCTGAACATTCATAAACTACATTCTAACACAGATCATACACGTTTCCAATAGTTTGAGGTAAGGGATGCATTTAAACAATGGCATAAACCCCAGCCATTAATTCTTTGCATATTCCTAGTGTGAGGAGGCAGGGTTTGATTAAACAATGGCTTTGATTGCTGCCATTAGTTCTTCGTAGGTTTCCAGGGCAGGGAGGTCAGGATTGGCAGCAATTATTTCTTCCGTAGAGCGGAAGAGGAATCCGGATTTGCTGGCTCTGATCATAGCCAGGTCGTTAAAACTGTCTCCGATTGCTATAGTGTCGTAGCCTGTGGATTGAAGGGCACGAACAGCGCTGAGCTTGGTGCCGCCTTCTTCATTGGTCCTTAACTTGTAACCTGAAATCATGCCTTCTTTTTCACCGCAGGATTCATCAAATACGGTTATCTCATTACACATCAAAGTCGGATATCCCAGCTTTTCCATTAGAGGCATGGCAAACTGAGTGAAGGTATCTGAAAGAATCACAACCTGGCAGAATGAACGGAGTTCGTCTAGGAATTCCTTTGCTCCCGGGAGAGGCTCCATGGTCGCTATGACGTCCTGGATTTCCTTTAGCCCATACCCGTGCTTATCCAGGAGATCCATTCTGTATTTCATGAGAACATCGTAGTCCGGTTCGTCTCTGGTGGTCCTGGTGAACTCCGGGATTCCTGTCTTTTCGGCGAATTCTATCCATATCTCAGGGGTAACAATACCCTCCATATCCATGCAAACTATATACATGCACCCTCCATTTATTTAATCCCACACACGCAATGTTTTTTATTTGAGTTTTATCAAACTGCATTTTTAATCTAACCCTCATAGTATAGACTATACAAACGATTTAATCAAGTACAGCGTGAAAGTAAAATGCAAGCATGTGTGAAAGTAAAACGCTAACGTGAGAGAAAGTAAAACGCAAGCGTGAAAGCAAAATGCAAAACTAATACGTGGATATCGGGAGGCAAATGTTATATAATTGGCCTATGAAAGTTGCTTTTTATACATTAGGTTGCAAAGTTAATCAATATGAAACCGAGGCGCTGAAGGAGAAATTCGTGGCGCGAGGGTTTGAGGTCATAAGCAGTAGGAATTCCGATTCAAATACCGATTCCGATTCAAATGCGGATTCCGATTTAGAGGGATCCGACGGGTTGCATGGACCTGATGAAGGTTTTGCGGATATCTATGTAATCAACACCTGTACGGTAACCAACCTGGCAGACCGGAAATCCAGGCAGTTCATCCGAAGGGCTAAGAGGGAGAATCCGGATGCTTTGGTTGTCGTGACGGGATGTTACGCCCAGGTGGATCCTGAGGCTGTTTCTGCAATCGAAGGCGTGGACCTAATCGTTGGAACCAATGAGAAGCAAAACCTGATTGACTATGCAGAGGAAGAACTGAAGAAAAGAAAAGGAATTATTCAAAAGGCATCGCTTCATGTACTTTCTTATGATGAACTGAACGACTATCATTCGGATGGAATCATTCAGGCGATGGAGTCGAGGACCAGAGCCTATGTAAAAATCCAGGAGGGATGTAATAGGTTTTGTTCGTATTGCATTATTCCGTATGCCAGAGGTAGGGTCAGGAGTAGGGACGAAGCGGAAATTATAGAAGAAGTGAGAGGCCTGGTTGATGCCGGGTTTAAGGAGATAGTTTTAACCGGAATCAATACCGCGCTTTATGGCGCAGAGAGAGCAGAGAAAAATGAACGGAAGGAATCGCAGATTAAGGATTTAGCAGGCGATGTAAATGCGGACTCCTTCGCGCTGAGAGACCTCCTAAAGAGAATCGATGATATTCCGGGAGACTTTCGTATTAGGCTAAGTTCATTGGAGCCAACAGTGGTGAAGCCGAAGGACGTTGAGAGTATCCTGGATAGCAGGAGGCTTTGTCCGCATCTTCACCTTTCGATTCAAAGTGGTTCAGACAATGTGCTTAGAGCAATGAACAGGCGCTATACCAGATCGGAATACCTGGAGATTGTGAAAATGCTTAGGGAGCGTAATCCGCAGTTTGGAATAACTACGGATATAATTGTGGGGTTCCCGGGGGAGACCGAAGAGGACTTTCAGGACACGATTGACTTAGTTAGAACTGCCGGATTCAGCAAGGTGCATGTCTTTAGATATTCTCCCCGTAAAGGGACCAAAGCTGCCGCGATGGATAACCAGATTCCTTCGGTAGTGAAGAGCAATCGCGCTCAGGTTCTGGCAGAGGAAGCGGATAAGGTCAGCAGGGAATTCTCCCAAACCATGATTGGACAAAGGGTTCGGGTGCTTTTAGAGGAACGGGATGAAGACACAGGTATGCTAGTTGGATACTCGGATAACTATACCAGGGTATATGTGCATGAAGGGAGAGGTTTGTCGTCAGGCGATTTCCTATCACATGATTCTAAATCGGACGGATGCCTATCGCATGATTGTCCATCACACGAATCTGTTTCCAGGGGAAGGGGCATAAACGAGTTTGCCGAAGTTATCCTTTTAGAGCCTTATAGAGATGGGCTGCTAGGGAAAATGGTGTAGGGGGATAGTCAAGAGAAGTAGCTAAATCAGTAATGATGAGTAGTCTGATTGTTAATGATTTATGTAATTGAATTGATACTGAGAATCTAAACAGTTGATGATTGTAGATGATAATACAGGAGGAGACAAATGGCAGATTGTATTTTTTGTATGATTGCAAATCATGACATTCCAACAGAACCCGTTTACGAAGACGATTTAATGATTGCCTTTAAGGATTTG
>CADBSP010000236.1 GCA_902797405.1 uncultured Eubacteriales bacterium
CGGAACTGTGGGAGAGCTCGCGGTTCGTGGTCCAGCGGTCATGCTCGAATACTATAAGGATCCCGGTGCCACATCCGAAGTACTCACAGAGGACGGCTGGCTCTATACCGGAGACATGGCAAAGCAAGATGATGAAGGTTTCTTCTATCTGGTCGACAGAAAGAAAGATGTCATCATCTCCGGCGGAGAGAACATATATCCTGTACAAATTGAAGACTTCCTCCACGAGATGGACGAAATCAAAGACGTTGCAGTTATCGGTCTTCCGGACAAGCGCCTGGGAGAAATCTCTGCCGCGATTATCGAGTTAAAGGAAGAAGGTCTGTGCACGGAGAGAGACGTATTCGAATTCTGTTTGGCACTTCCTAGGTACAAGCGTCCTGCCAAGATTATCTTTGCTGATGTACCGAGAAACGCAACCGGTAAAATCGAAAAGCCGAAACTTAGAGAAATCTATGGCGGAGCATTCCTGGTTGCCGCAGAAACAGAAACCAAATAAGGGCAACTACCTTTCGATAATAAAACAAATAATCCTTACAACAATAAAAGAACCTGCAACTTCGGCAGGTTCTTTTTTGATCTTTCACAAGCAATGCTTTTATTTGTCCTCTTCAACTTTATGACCTATGTCTTAATCCTAAATGTCTTCGGCGCCAGTTTGTATGCCAGTATGAGCGCTATCACGGAATAAAGAACACAGAATCCGATCACCGCCAGACCGAAAATCATTAACGGTATTTCCTGCTGCGTTATGAAATAGCATACGAAATAGGTTGCGAACATAATGATGCTGTACAGGCCGCTTTTTGCTTCTGTTTCACTGTTATACGGCTGTAGTAAATAATACATGACCAAATAATGGATTGAAAAGAAGACGCTCATTCCCGTGACCGTTAGGAAAACAATCGGATAATAAATCGGATTCTTTGCTCCACCGGAAAGGAAGAGAAGTATCACAAGTCCTGCTCCAATTACCGCTGCAGGGAGAAGATTAACCTTTGATATCTCGACCAATCTAAGTCTGAAAAGATGAAGTATGTTGCTTGGCTCCTTATAGAAGGAATAGGTTAACAAGCTGTGGTCACAGTTCATAAACAGCGCCTGTGTGAAGCCCCTCCCCTTGTTTATGAAATAGAGCAGTATGGGAAGCAGGGTCAGATTGTTTAAAAGAAGGTCATTCAATCCATCTTTTAGGAAATCACGCGAAACAGGGATAATTAGGGCCAATATTAATAACGCCATTATCCCCAGGGAAATCAAGGTGATTCTCTTGGTGCTCTTCCAAAGAAGTTTTTTATGCCTCTTTATAAATATATCGTTTAAGAATTCGAAGCCCTTTTTGTTGCTGGTCGCGGTGGGCATATCGTCTATATTTTTCTTAGCGGTAATATTGGCGGCATTTTTCGCCATACCCATGGCCTCGAAGAAAATCGTGATTTGTCTTCTGCAATAATTTCTGTAGTCCTTATAGCGAATAAGAACCGCTGCCCCGATTATTCCCAGGGCTATCATAACTATCATAAGGGTTATCACTACACCCGCAGGGAGAGGATACCCCACTGCTACCGGCATATATGCTGCAGCAAAGAGCACTCCTATCAGAAAGGTCTTCACATAATCCCCTGCTGTAACCTTTCCTGCTTCGATATTATCATATTTTCCCTTTTTATCATTGACAGAAAAAAGAAGAAGTTCTGCTGCGGATATTATAACCTTGGTTCCAGCCACAAAGAGAGGAATGAACGCTACCAGCCAAAGAGGTTTATCGAACAGTGCGCTGATCATAAGCGCTACGGGAATGTATCCAATAACAAATCGGAGCATCAGATATGCGTAGTTGGATAGGGTGTATTTTCTTTGATCCAGTTTAAGTAGCTCCGTAGCATAGTACGAATCCATTCTTCCATCAAAGAGGGTATTGTTGGTGAACCCTCCAACCAGAGTAAGGAAGAAGAACATGCTGAGAAACGCGGGCCAGGCTATATCGTCAATTGTAAAGGTTTCCGTTACGCCCGGGTCTGGTCCCGTTTCATTAAAGGTGTTTGCAAGGAAATTATCTCCTCCGATATGACCCATACCCATTAGAGGTATTATTATAAATACGAAGACGAATAGGAATTTATATACAAAGGTCGAAAGTATTTCTCTTATTATTCCAAGCACAGTAAACAGACTCTTCATCCAACCCCAGCTGTATATGCTGTCCGAAAGGACATTTCTAAGGCCCGGGATTCTTTTAATCATATAGAGCCTGCTGTTTACCCAATAAGTGTTCTTTAGTTTTAGGGAGGTAAATAAGGTACTAAGCATCGGTAGTCGTCTCCCCCGCAACCTCTACCGCATCTTCCGTGCCTTCCCTTATTTGAGAAACTTCTTCCTTAGGTATTTCGTCTTTGATGGAGTCTACCTGAGGAATCTCTTCCCTGGGTGACTCGTCTTCCTCCTGCAGGGCCTTTATGATCTGCGCTTTGAAATCGGAATTGCTTAGTTGAGCATGGTCAACCCGCTGCAGTTTTCCTCCGCTTAAAAGCACGATTTCATCACAAAGATCGACCGCTAAATCCAATATATGCGTCGAGAAAATAGTGATACGCCCATCCTTGTGTTTTCTAAGGAGCTGCTTCATCTCCTCTGACACAACAACATCCAATGATGTAAGCGGTTCGTCCAAAAGGAGCAGCTTCGGTTCACTTATAAGTGCAATTAGCATCTGCACTTTGTTTTTCATACCGTGGGAATAGTCTTTGAGAAGTTTGTCTCTATCATCTCTTGCAAGTTTAACGATATCGAAAAGCCTGTCAATTTTAGTACTTTGCAGATTCTGATAAACCGCCTGGCTCGCGTGTGTCAGCCCTGTATTTTCATGTGCATTCGATGTGTCCGGATCCGCATGATGTGTGAAAGCTGTCACGCTTACTTCGTCTGATTCATGCGCATTCAATATATCTGCTCCGGAAAGCTTTTGTGTATCGACGCCATCTCTGACCTGGCGCTCATTTGCATTTGCATTGGCATTGGCAATATCGGCCTCCAGGTGAGGATTGATTTCCAGGAAGAACTTTAAAAACTCTCTCGCTGTTAAAAACTCCGGAACATTTGGAGTGGAAAGCACATAACCTATGTCATTCGGTTTAGCCTCATGTACACTCTCATTTTCTACAAAATAAAAACTGCCGGCATCCGATTTTATGTCCTTGTTTATGCAATTAAAAAACGTGGTCTTTCCGGCACCGTTTCGACCGAGAAGTCCATATATCTTCCCCTCCTCGAACTCGAAACTGGCATCATTAATAACCTGCTTCTTCCCAAAACTTTTTTCCAAATGCTCAACAACAAACCTCATAGAGTTCGCTCCCTGTGTGCTAACCATTATTCTGAGCCAATAAGATATCTTCTTCTGAAAAACCCAGCTCTATAAGTTCTTCCGAAGAGAGTTTTGTAAGCACCTTCCTTATAGATGAAGAAATGCCTTCTGCACGACCTTCTGCACGGCCAAGCATGAGCCCTTCCTTACGGCCTTCCTCTAAACCTTCTTCCTTAAATAGTTCATATGTCCACTCTGCATCATATTCAGTTAAAAAATCCATGAGTACCTCCTCTTCATTCTCAGATAGTATCTTCATTTATAGTCCAAATTCTGAGTATAGCTTATTACGGTACTTACTATCAGTTGCAACCTTCTTAATATCGTCCTCGCGACCATTCTTTAGCAGCTCACTTATTAAGCTAGCTAATTTAGCTTCTCCATGTTTTAGGCCACGCTTTAGCCCAAGCTCCTCGCCACGCTTTAGCCCAAGCTCTTCGCCACGCTTTACCCCTATTTCTACTATGGAATCAAAAACACTCGTATCCTTCATCGTTATTGCCTCCTCCCCACTTCTCTTCACGCTCTCATTATATACTTCCTCAAACCTCTTGTCACCAATAAATGCACTCATTGCGTCCATCACCTCCCTAGGATGAACGAGAGCTCCGCTACTTGGAATATACCTCCCGTTTTTATACATCTGTGTGCAAAAGTCAGCAACAACTTTAAAGTCGCTCGTAAACTTAGCTACGGTTTCATCATTCAGTTTGCAAATCTCAAAGAGGTTGATTTTATAGTCACTTACATAATCTCTTAGTTCATCCGGGATATTAAGTCTATCTCTCAGACTTCTAACCTTCCCCCATTCGCGCTTATATCCGAAGTATAGCACGAGAGTTATTACAGGAAAGCGCTTTCCTTTCTTCCTTTTGATAAGCTGCTCCTTATATGCTGCTCCATCATAGCTGATTATTCTTAAAGGCATATCGGGGTCGGGATCTGTCTGATTCTCAAGTCCTATAAGCGCAATCTGAATGAGACCGTCCTTCCAAAACTTCGCGACATCTCGTTCCTGAGAATGAATATCTCCGGACACCTTAAATTGACTTATCTCTGTGGCATCTGTTAGTTCATCCGGCTTAATTACTTCTTTTCCATCGAATAGAAGCACATTAACGATATCTGCAAAGACCTCGTTATAACTCTCTAATGTTCTTTGTGTTTTATCTTTTACCTTTTGCATAATAATACCTCCTTTTAGGTAATACCTTCCTTCATAAAACTTTGAATGATTGAAGGATTATTTCCTGCCAGGAGGTTTAATCAGTTTTCTTTAACACCGTTCAGGGGGTATTAGAATACTAAGTTTTTCCCCATACCGTGTCAAGACCCAATTTCGTGAAACTTTATCCCCATACAAATGGCTTATTTTCAACGTTTTCAAGGAGCACGTCGTCCCCTTACTCTCCCCTTAGAGGTTTTTGTTAGAATGTCAAAGTGCGTCTCTTATTGAAGTTTCAATGATTGTGCGACTTTTAGGCTTGTCGACGTTTTTACTCTCCCCATACTTTTCACTTAGAGGTATCGCGTTAAAAATCAAGTTCTACACCTCAAGAATTGTCAATCAATTTCGATTCCGAGGTGCAGATTTGAAAAATAGAAATCTGCACCGATGCGAAATCGAAAAATGGAGTTTTGCACCTCAGAGTTGGCCATCAATTTCGATTCCGAGGTGCAGATCACAAAAAATGAAATCTGCACCGGTGCGAAATCGAAAAACAGAGTTTTGCACCTTAGAATTATCAATACGTACCAGACATTGGGAATAACTGTCAAAAACGTTCCTCTGTTGCTTCAAAAATTTAAAAAGTTTAACATTTTTCAGTTATTTTCGCGTAAAGAGGAACGTTTTTCCTAATATTTGACAATTTCTAGATGTCGTCGTCAAAATTCGACCCCTGCATGAAATTTATTATATTGTATTTCTTCTTCGGAGTTGCCCCCAACTCCGGACGCAAATAACTTTGGAGAACCCACAGAAAACTTTAGAAACCAGTCCCGTTTCCTGCACTTTGGATACCTTACCCATTCTGCTGTACCACGACAACGGGGATGGCTGGTGCCATCCCCGTGTAATAAGGTGTTGTGAACATGGCATAGAAGCCTAATCCGGCATAGCAGCCATGCGAAGCTCGCGACATAAGGACGAACTCGCAGAACCGTCACGGATAGAAGAAGCCTCGCGGATTAAGCCGAACAACGCTGACTGTAAAGCAGGATTCAGAAAACTGTGGGCGGAGGCTATTTTTTTGACGGTACCCATGGGCATGCCATGGTTTTTCTTCGATGCCCACGATTCTCAAATATTTCTCAAAGAG
>CADBSP010000237.1 GCA_902797405.1 uncultured Eubacteriales bacterium
CCAGCCCACTGGATGACTCCAAACGAAGGTTTTTTCATTTTTTTGATTATTGATTAAATTTCTGCGGTATGTTTCACAGTACCCATCTCCTCTCGGCTTTGCTAAAGTGTTTTCAAGGTTTTCGAGGACGTTATATTGTCGATACACCATCACGTCTAAGGTAAAAGAGTGTTTTATGCATAAACAGTCTAAAAAATGCATAAAAACTCTGAAAGCGAGTAATTTCAATGGCTTGACAAAATGCATAAAATCCAATTAAAATAGGAGCGAAGCGTGAACCGGTAAAAAAAACAAAAGGAGAAAATCTATGAGAACCGGAATTCACAACTATTCCGAAATAGGCAAACTTAACAAAGTTTTGCTACACAGAATAGGAAGCGAGATAGAGGGCCTGGTTCCCGATAACTTTGCGCGCCTGCTCTTTGATGACATCCCATATATCAAAATTGCACAGGAAGAACATGACGGATTCGCCAATCTGCTCCGAGAAAACGGAGTGGAGGTGGTTTACTATGTTGATGAAACCACGAAGGCACTAACCAATCCTCAGGTTAAGGAAGAGTTCTTAAGGACATTCATAAAAGAGAGCAATCTCAATTCCCGTGCTGCAGAGGAAGCGATTTTTGATTATCTAAACTCCATGGAAACCAGGGAGATGGTGGAGAAGATAATAGCCGGTGTAAAAAAGGAGGAGGTTCCAAAGTTTGAAACAAAGTCCTTTGCTGACTACATTTCTTCAGTCTATCCATTCTATATGGATCCGATGCCAAACCTCTACTTCACCAGGGATCCAGGTGCGTGCATCGGAGACGGAATAAACATCCACCATATGAGCACACAGACCAGAAGACGTGAGGCATTACTTCTTCAGTACATCTACAAATACAATAGGGACTTTGCAGACGAGAACGACATGCTGTGGTATGACTACAACATGGACTACTCCATAGAAGGTGGAGACGTTTTGGTTCTAAACAAAAATACAATCGCGATTGGATTAAGCCAGAGAACCACAGCTGCTGCGATAGAAAGATTCGCTCATAATATACTGGGGCGCGATCAGTTTAAGAGAGTGATGGTTTTGGACATTCCTAAGTCCAGAGCGTTCATGCACCTTGATACGGTATTCACCATGGTTGACTACGATAAGTTCACCATCCATCCGGAAATAGAAGCTCCTCTCCGGGTTTTCGAAATGAAGATGGATAAGGAGAAAAATGTATGCTTCGATTCCATGACCGATACGCTTCCAAACATCCTAAAGAAGGTGCTGAAGCTTCCTGCAGTTGAACTTATTCGCTGCGGAGGCGACGATCCGATGGCTGCGCAGAGAGAACAGTGGAACGATGGATCGAATACCTTGGCAATCGCTCCCGGAAAGGTAATCACATATGAAAGAAACTATGTGACAAACGATCTTTTGGAGAAGAGCGGTGTAACTGTTTTACCTATTGCGGGATCTGAAATATCCCGAGGAAGAGGTGGCCCGCGCTGTATGTCATGCCCGGTAAACAGGGATGATTTAGACTGATAAATGTCTTTGCAAAAGGAACCCTTTAAATACCTCTTCAATTAACTTCAAAAGGCTTCATAAATACTCATAAATCAAGGCATTTACGGGGTTGGCGAGCAATCGGTTTTTTGGCATAATATATTTGTAAAGAAAGGGCTGAGGTCCCTATATAGAATAAATGGACGCATAACTGCATTTTTGAAAGGAGTTATTTTCATGGCAATCAATCTTAAGGGTAGAAATTTCTTAACACTTATGGACTTCAAACCGGAAGAAATCAGATATCTTCTGGATCTCTCTCACGATCTTAAAGCAAAGAAGAGAGCTGGAATCAGAAACAACCTTCTCGCAGGAAAGAACATTGTTCTTCTCTTCGAAAAGAATTCCACCAGAACACGCTGCGCATTTGAAGTAGCTGCAATGGATGAAGGCGGCGGAGTTACATTCCTCGATTCCGGAAGCTCCCAGATGGGTAAGAAGGAAACCATAGCTGATACAGCAAAGGTTCTTGGAAGATTCTATGACGGTATCGAATACAGAGGATTCAAGCAGTCTGTAGTAGAAGAACTCGCAGAAAACGCAGGCGTTCCTGTATGGAACGGACTTACAGACGTTGACCATCCAACACAGATTCTGGCAGACCTTATGACAATCGAAGAGCACGTTGCCAAGCCGCTTAACAAAGTAAAAGTAGTATTCTCCGGCGACATCAGAAACAATATGAGCTATGCTTGGATGTATGGCTGCGC
>CADBSP010000238.1 GCA_902797405.1 uncultured Eubacteriales bacterium
ACGACAGGTACACCGTTGTACGCCTTTCTGCCTATTAGGAAATCTCCGGTTATTGCTATGAGGTCAACGCTATACGGCTTTGATGCTTCATGCTTTTTCAGTGATGCTATTACCTCATTGCCATTTTCGTTATGAAGATCAGAAACTAAGGCAATAGAAATAGGACGCTTTATCTTTTTTGATTCAATTACATACGTGGTTTCTTTCATGTTTGTGAAAGGAGTTTTAGATACTCTGTTTTTTGCTTGCTTGATAAGTGAGGTTTTTGCTGGCCAATCTGCGATACAGAGTTATTATTCCTGAGCCAACGCAACATCTTCTTCGGAAAAGCCAAAGCTAATTATTTCCGCAGGTGAAAAACGGGAAAGAAGCTTCTTTATTGAATCGAGTTTTCCCTGCTCAATACCTTGCTCAATACCTTGCTCAATACCTTGCTCTATGCCCTGCTCAATGCCTAAAGCGATACCTTCGTTGTATATGTGTTTCTCCGGATAGTCTAGTATTTGCCCGCCCATAATCTTACGTACTCCTTCCTGAATATTAGAATAATGTCTCGTTAGTGCTGTTGAAACTGTATTCGTCATTCTCACAAGTGAGAGCATATCATAACTGCTTATTTTACCCGACCTACAGGATGCACCTAATCGGTTAACAATTGATTGAAAGTGGTTGCTGAAATCTCTAAGCCTTGTCTCGTCGTCATTTATTTCTGCGAATTCTGATTCAAATGCAAATAGATGGAATGGAATCAGAAAATAAAGATTCTTTTCGAATATATCGTCAATACTGTAGTCCTTGGCTTTAAGCACTTTTATAGGATATTCAACAAAGCGTCCTCCCTGAAAGTTTATTCTGACGCTCATTTCATCAGGTGTATTCTTCCCGTGCCTTAAAAAGATAATTCCGGACTCAGGAAAATTCACTGTCAAATAGTTATTGTCCAACTCACTATAGTTCAGAGCTATCTGGCTGTCATATTCAAACATTCTGATAAGCATGCTGTTGTCCGGACTACTCTGACATTCTATGTGATATCGCTTATCCTGTTTATCACGTGTCCCTGAAATAAGGATATGTGAGTCGGTGATTACTTTCGACTTTGAGCCATCTGATTTAGCTACAAATCTTTCGTTTTGCAATGCGGTGACTTTTTCTTGACCAGTAAAGTTTTCACCGAAAACTTCGTTAACGAGAGGAATCACCAAAGCGTTGCAATCTGTAAGAAGTGTGCGGTATACATCGTCATAGGGAGTGGGCGATGCATCGTAGTTTGTTGGTGTTTCTTTAATTGTGAATTCAGAAAGCGATGCAGTGAAGTCAAGCAATTCCTGTGTATATTCTAACATATGTTGTCTCCGATGTGTTAAGCTATTTCGATTGCAAGGATTATGATAGTTTCGATATACATGACCTTTTAGTTAGTTCACAACTATGATGATTCGGAAAAGCCATCAAAGCAGTGTCGCCAAAAGGTTTTAATCCAATACCCTGTAACAGTTAAGCCAAAGTTTTCAAAATTCTAACATCTTCCCCATAGACGGTCAAATGAAGTTTTTCTTCACAAAACCATAAGGGGAACAACACAATTGAGTGTTGAAAAATCAATGATTATGACCGTTTTAAAGGGGAAACAAAGGGGAGGGTAAGGGGGAAAGGTATAATAAATAATGTTTATTCATGGAAATGCCTAAGTAAAAAGGATATAATTATAAAATAGTTTTAAATCTTAGGCTAAATGGTGAAAAGGTAGGTGGCATTATACATAAATTGCGGATGTATTCGATTAACAAGGAAAACGGTGAAGTCTAGCTGATTTTTTCCCAGGGCTTCTTACTGAGAAATGTGATAAGTAATTTGAGAATAGATTGTAATTAGGATTTTTTTGCAATAATGGTTAGTTTTTTATTATAATACACGTATACAGTTTATTATTAACATGAAACAGGGTTAAGCCAAGTTCAGTGAGGGTTTGCCTAAAACGCTGAAAGTGAACAAATATCCATGGATTCAAAGGAGGAGGCTTTTATGAAATACTTGCTTACCGGGGGTGCGGGTTATATCGGATCCCATACAGCGGTTGAGATGATAAATGAGGGGCATGATATTGTAATTGTTGATAATCTTTCGAATAGCGACGAGATTGTTATAGATAGGATTGAAGAAATCACGGGAAAGCGACCGGTTTTCTATCCTTTTGATGTGGCGAATGAGGATCAGCTCGATGAGGTGTTCGCGCAGAATCAGATACAGGGCGTCATTCATTTTGCTGGACTGAAGGCGGTGGGTGAGTCGGTCCAAAAGCCGATTGAATACTATAGGAACAACTTGGATACCACGCTGACGCTCATGGAAACTATGAGAAAATACGGAGTGAAGGAATTGGTATTCAGCTCATCCGCCACTGTTTACGGCGAGGAGAACAAGCCGCCATATTTGGAAACCATGAAGAGAGGTGCTTGCTCCAACCCATATGGTTGGACAAAGTCGATGATTGAGCAGATTTTGACTGACGCGTCAATCGCAGACCCGGAGCTGTCGGTTGTTTTGCTCAGGTATTTCAATCCAATCGGGGCGCACGCATCGGGATTAATCGGCGAGGATCCTCAGGGAATCCCAAACAATTTGATGCCATTCGTGTCCCAGGTTGCGGTCGGTAAGCTCCCGGAACTAACCATTTTCGGCGATGATTACGACACACCGGATGGAACTTGCAGGAGGGATTATATTCATGTCGTGGACCTGGCGGTTGGCCATGTGAAGGCAATTGAATTTGCATCAAAGAACAAAGGCACAGAGGTCTTCAACCTTGGCACCGGTACTCCGTACAGCGTGCTAGAGATTGTGAATACATTCCAGAAGGTCAATGAGACCCCGGTTCCATACAAGATTGGCGGACGTAGAGAGGGCGATTTGCAGGATTCTTGGGCAGATGCAACAAAGGCACGCGACATGCTGGGCTGGGTCGCAGAGCATTCGTTGGAAGATATGTGCCGCGATTCATGGAACTGGCAAAGCAAGAACCCGAGCGGTTACAGGAAGTAAGGTCTAGGCGTTATTGTTTAACGGTAGCTAGCAAAGCAGGCGTCCGAGCGGTTACAGGAAGTAAGGCTTAAGTATCCTTATCTAACGGGAATTGGCAAAGTAGGAATCGTCACTACTTCATCGCTTTAAAGTGATATTTTTAGAACACGCTATACTGTAAACTTGCTAGAGCTATGATAATACCGAAATCAGTATAATTATTTGTAGCAATCTTACTAGTTAAGTAGTAATGGCTTTAGAACAATCTGGTTAGTCCAGAAACAATGATTTAGATTAATTTGGTTAGTCCAGTAATATTGTTTTAGAACAATCTGGCTAGTCAAACAATGATGATTTAGAACAATCTGGCTAGTCCAGAAACAATGCTTTAGAACAATCTGGCTAGTCCAGTAATAATGTTTTAGATCAATCTGGCTAGTCTAGAAATAAAGTTTTAGATTAATCTGTCTAGTTTAGAGATAATGTTTTTAAATTAATCTGGCTAGTCCAGAAACAATGCTTTAAAGTCCAGTAATACTGTTTTAGAACAATCTGGCTAGTCTAGAAATAATGGGTTTAGAGTACTGTTGCCAGTTAGGTAATCCAGTTTAAGTGATAACAAAAGAACAATGGAGGATTGTTTAATGAAGTTTAAGGATATGAAGTATGAGAGACCGGATATTGAAGCTATAAAGGCTGATACCCTTGCTTTGATTGAAAGATTTGAAAAGGCTGCGACTTACGAGGAAGCCAAAGCAATCATGCTGGAGATGGAGGAACTAAATTCCCATGTCGATACGATGTTTACGCTTTGCGAGATTAGGCATTCGATAGACACTCGCGACGAATTCTATGACAAGGAAAATGACTTCATCGATCAAAATGAACCGGAGCTCGAAGAGACAGGAATTTTGTGGGTTAAGGCACTCCTTAAGAGTCCGTTCCGTAAGGAATTTGAACAGGAATACGGGACCGTTGCTTTCCTTAATGCAGAGATTCAGGATAGATCGTTTAAACCGGAGCTTGTTCCTTTGATGCAAAAGGAAAACGAGCTATCTTCTCAATATGCCAAGCTGATCGCTAATGCGCAAATTCCGTTTAAGGATGGCGTGTACACGCTTTCTCAACTCTCGCCGTTTAAGACGGATACGGATGACCAGACGCGCCTGGAAGCATGGACGGCTGAAGGAAAGTGGTATAAGGACAATCAGCCGGAGCTCGACAGGATTTATGATGAGCTCGTAAAACTGAGAGACGAGATGGGTAGAACTCTAGGTCACAAGAACTTTATCCCCCTTGGTTATGATAAGATGACCAGAAACTGCTACGATAAAAAAGATGTTGAAAAGTTCAGGGAAGCTGTTGTAAAATACCTGGTTCCTGTTGCGGAAAGTATCTATAAGAAGCAGGCTGAGAGGCTTGGAAAGACTTATCCTATGAGCTTCGCGGATAACGCATTGGAGTTTAGAAGCGGCAACCCGCGTCCTGCTGGCGATCCTGAATACATCTTGAAACAAGGTGACGCTTTCTATGATGATCTTTCTCCGGAGACAAGCGAGTTCTTTAGAACGATGAGAGAAAACGAGCTCCTGGACGTGCTTTCCACAGAGGGCAAGCAGGCAGGAGGTTATTGTACGGGAATCAGGGACTACCATGTGCCGTTTATATTCGCGAATTTCAATGGCACCCAACACGATGTGGAAGTAGTGACGCACGAGGCAGGGCATGCCTTTGCTTACTGGATGAATAGATTCAGAGTTCCTTCTGCCAATATTTGGCCGGGAATGGAAAGTGCCGAGGTCCACAGCATGAGCATGGAATTTTTCGGCGAGCACTGGGCTGATGGATTCTTTGGTAAAGACGCAAAGAAATTCCTATACAGCCATCTGTCTTCATCTATCTGTTTTATCCCTTATGGAACCATGGTTGACCACTTCCAACATGAGGTTTACGAACACCCGGAAATGACTCCGGCTGAACGCCATGCGACATGGAAGAGACTTCTTGGAATCTATATGCCGTGGATGAGGCTGGATGGAGAGATTCCGGTATATTCAGAGGGTCATGCCTGGCAGAGACAACTCCACATTTACAGAAGTCCGTTCTATTATATAGATTATTGTTTAGCTCAGACAGTTGCTCTGGGATTCTGGGCAATGATTCAGGAAGACCGAGCAAAGGCCTGGGAACACTACATGGCCTTTACTAAGCAGGGAGGAAGCGAAGTGTTTACGGATCTTCTGAAGAATGCCGGTTTGGAAAGCCCATTTGATGAGGAAACGCTGCGCGGTGTTTGCGAGAAAGCAAAGGCATACTTGGATGAATTCGATTTGACCGGGATTGCGTAGTGTGTTGTGTGGGATGAATGATTGAGCAGAGTGTGCTGTGCGTGACGATTGAGGTAGCAAAGCGCGGTGTGCCTAATGGCTGTGATTATGTTGCAGGATTGTGAATTTGCAGAATGGCGAAAAGGAATTGGAATGACCACTTAAGTGATTTTAGTTTAGAAGACTCGGGGGACTACAATTACCGGGGCGCTTTCTATGCAACGGTCGACGCAACTGTGAATTTGGCTGTTGATGTAGCCAAAGATGCAACTGTCGATACAGGTCAAACGCTAACTGTTGCGAGCCAGCGAAAATCCAGGGAAGTGTCCCTGATGAAAATGTTCGTCATTTCGCTTTTTATACTTTTTGCTGCGGTGTTTGGGGGAGTGTTTCCTGCCACAGGTGCTACTGACACTTGGTACGTGATTTTGCCTTTCGGGCTTACGATTGCCGTATCCGGAGTTTTGGCATATCACGTTCTTCGACTCACCATGGCCTTCTATACAAAAGAAGCGAGCAACACATCCGGCTTGCGCTCGGTGAATGCCGAAGCACACGACGCCGGCAACCAAGTGAGCGACCAAGCAAGCAACACATCCGGCTTGCGACCGGTGAATGCCGAAGCACACGACGCCGGCAACCAAGCGAGCGACCAAGCAAGCAGCACATCTGGCTTGCGCTCGGTGAATGCCGAAGCACACGACGCCGGCAACCAAGCGAGCGACCAAGCAAGCAGCACATCCGGCTTGCGACCCGTGAATGCCGAAGCACACGATGCCGGCAACCAGGTGAGCGACCAAGCGAGCAGCATAGCTAGCGGCGAACAGATAGGCGCCGAAACCAACGCTGTTGACATCCAAGCAAGCAGCATATCTAGCGGCGAACAGATAAGCGCCGAAAACAACGCTGTTGACATCCAAGCAAACTTTGATAAAAACGGAATTGGGCTTGTTCGAGAATACATTTTTCTAAAAACCTGGCCCAGACTCACTCCCATGACGAAGGCTGTTATGGTTTTGTCGATTATTACAGTTATTACTGAAGCCCTACACCTGTTAATCAAAGGACGGGGGGATCATTTCGGAGGCGCGGTTTTGCTCCTCGTATGTATGCTTATAACTGCAGGATTGAGCACTGTATTGCTTCGTTGCTATGACAGGCTAAAATGGCAAAGGTTGTCTAAAAATAGCGGTTTATAACGATTTTGACGCTTGCCGTTTGGTTAAAAGACTACTCTGAATTTTCACTTGATTTACATTGACATAAAGGCGGTAAACGTATAGAATTATATAGATGCGAAATCATTGTTGTTATATATTTCGTATTACTAAAACGTAGTTATTTTTTGAAGGAGGAATTAGTACATGAAAAAGGCAAAAGTGCTTCTTGCTCTGCTGCTTACCATGGTAATGGTATTCTCT
>CADBSP010000239.1 GCA_902797405.1 uncultured Eubacteriales bacterium
CATTTTTTATACTTTCCAGGGAGCGCCTGTCCATTCTCCCCGACATAAAAATCCGTCTTGCGCCCAAAACCTCCGTGGTAACCTCCTCCCATTATTCTTTCACCTCCTTCTTGTGAAAGAATAATGGCTTTATAACCACTACATTAATCCCACTATTCTTCAGACTAATGATGCTTTCAGTTACTGCACCATACAATATTATTGTTTCCGGCTTAAGCCTTTTTGCAATATATGTAATCCCTTTTTCGAGCGTATCTCTATACACCTTTGCTTTAATGCATCCGTGTGTACCAATCGAGATTACACTATGCCTTGATATACCATCACAGCAACATTCAAAAGTTCGCTCATCTCCAAACCGGATATTAGGTATTACCCGAAGCCCCTGCGACTGAAGCCATGCTCCAATAGCTCTGCTTCTAAATATATTCCATACCTGCATTGACAGTGGCATGTCGTAATAAACACTAAAATCCGGGGTAACTATGCCTTCAAACTTAGATAACTTGGCAACATATCTTGTCGGATTATTCCATATTCTCTCAAAAAGAAAATCATCCTCGTAGAAACAAACCCATTGCCGATAGTCGTCCTTCTCTTGCAATGCCTTAGAAAAAGGAATCAAACGTCTTGGAATTGTGTGTTCTTCCTTGATTACTGGAAAATCATATTCTCCGTCGTACTTTGTCGTTTTTAGGATTGATGCATGAAAAACATCCACGCATCCACCTCGTTGACTATTAATCCTAGCCATTTGTAATATCTCCTTTCAAATTTTTCATCATTTGAAAGATATAAGCGCTTATTCTTTCTACGCTTACGATATCATTCCATAGCTAAGCTCATTAAGAACGATTTTCGGGATTTTAGTTCTTTTCAAGCAACGTCATATCAAATAGATAACGAACATTCTGTATTCTCTTACGCGTCCACTCCTTCTTCTGCCATATAGCAAATATATCGTAAAATCTGAAAAACGAGGCCCAATCCTCTATTGAAGATTCCTTCCGGAACCAATCTTTGTAGGTTCCTCCATCATTAGCCCCCATAAGTTCAGTGAACTGTACGATCACAACCAGAATCTCCTTGATAAGACTCTTCATCGTCTCTCGTTCAAAATCACGTGTCTTTTTCCCAAACAAATACGGTAAAATCATCATTCTTTCTTTAACCATACGACTGTCAGTACTATACCAGCCTCCAAAGCGAGACTCTATGCTGACTGAACAGCATGTTAATATGAGCGAATCCTGATCTACACTATCTATTTCTTCCTCTTCCATAAGACAAGACAGCTCATAGAACATTTCAAGCGGATAATGCCATTCCAGTGTAAATAAAGCCAACGAAGCGAATACCATATCCTTATCGCTGAGTTTAGATCGCTCAATCAGCGACTCCACAAGTTTGTCATACTGCTCAAACATCTCTTGAAAATGAGCATTTGAAACCTTTTTTGAACTTACAATCCTTCTCTCAACGATAGCCTTAATTAATTCGAGGTCATGGATATTCTGATGTTCATAATAATTCATCTCTGTGAGACGTCTTCCTTTAAGCCTCTTATCTATGGTATCCATATCTAAGTCAGCAAATTTGTGATTCGCAGGGAGATCATCACCTTTTCTTTCAATCTCGCGCTTTTTGTATTTCAATACATATTTCATAGTCCGAGACTGGGTCATACGTTCACTGTCGTCATTAACATTTTCAAAAAAATGTCGCAAAGGATATTCCGGATCAGAGTAGTCAAACGAATATTTAATAAATTCAAGAGCTATAAACTCAGCCACTGCCAGAACCCAATCCATATCCTCCTCTCCTTCGAATCCAAATATATATCCGCGCTGCTCCACAGGTAATTGTCCCAATGCTGCAATTATATCCATGAGTAGCATTTTCATCTTTTCGGTCATCTCCGGAAACATCTTCATATCCATAACAAATCTCCTGTCGTAGCACTGATCAAAAGTACCATGTAATCATTGATGAATGCTAAAACAAAACACAAACAACATTCCACCGATAAGGTATAATAAGTTTCGCAAATTCATTTAAACAAATAGACATGGTTCAAACCATTGGTTAAAATTAAGTTACCACACAAAA
>CADBSP010000240.1 GCA_902797405.1 uncultured Eubacteriales bacterium
CCGGAGTATATAAACGAAAACTCATTTGAAATAACCGGAATCATTTATCATTCGGACCTATATGCCCTTCAGAATCAAACTCCGGGAAACAGATATATTATGGTGGTTCCCGAGGTCTTCAATAAAGAATCTCTTAACGATAGCTATATGAAAGCTTTAGTAAAGATAGATAAGCCTGAAGGACTCTCTTATTTTGGTGAAGAATATAGAAATCTGGTTGCATCTACAAAGGATACTCTAGATGAATGGAGTAAGGATAGAGAGGTAAAGAGGAGAGAAACAATCCAGGAAATAGCCAGAGAGGAGCTCGAGGAATCAAAAAAGGAACTTCAAGATGCCGAAAAAGAGTTAGAGGATGGAAGAAAGACTCTGGACGAAAAGAAAAAGGAGTTGGAGGACGGAGAGAAACTTGCTAAGGAGGGAAAGAAGCAACTGGATGAGAGTAAAAGCAAGTTAGAAGAGGCTGAATCGAAACTTCGGGCTGGTGAAAAGGAACTAACTGATGGAGAAAGCGTATTAAACGCCACTAAGGCAGAACTGGATGAAGCCGCAACACAGCTTGAGTCTACCAGAATAGTTCTGGATCAGTCGGCCCAGGAGCTTGAAGATGGGCAAAACAAATTATACGCAGCAAACAAGCGTCTGGTGGATAGTTATAATGCGGCGGAGGATCTTAAGGAGAACGAAAGGGAAGAATGGAGGTATATCCTAAGAACGGTAGTTCCGAGTTTGGATGTTGAGTCCATTGATTGGGCTAAACCAAATTATATAGAAGATGCGGGTAACGAAGATCTTAGGATATCTGATTTCAAGATAGTTAATAATGTTCCTGCAATAGATTTATATTATGTGGCTTCCGGAGAAGCGGAAAGAAGGGCCTTTGACATTGTAAAAGATACAGAGTATGAGAAGTACTATAATGAAATAAAGGAATACCTGGAGCAATCAGAGGAAGGTCAGGAAATAGAAGAAAGATTGTCTGACATCGCCAGGGACATGGAACAGTGGGACGAGGACAAGTCGCAGTATATTAAAGGTAAGAGTCAATATAGCGAAGCCTATTCCCAATACCAAGCAGGTCTAAACGAGTATAATTTGGGCCTACAGAAATATAACCAGGGGCAAAATGAATATAACGCAGGACTTGCAGAATATGAGGCTTCCAGAACGGAGCTGGACAAAGGATGGGCCGAATACCATTCGGGAAAAACTGCCTACGACGACAAGTATGCTGAATATGAAACCAAACTCCAGGACTTGGAAAAGGGTAAATCTGCAATTAAGGATGGCGAGGAAGAGTACGCTAAGAATTTGGAGGATTTCAAAAGAGCTCAGGAAGAACTCGAGAAGGCGGAGCAGGAATTGGATGACATAGAAAAGTGCCATTTTGTTTCTTTGGACACCAAAGGGAATGCGGGCTATGTCTACGCAGATGATTCCGCTATTAATATGGGAAAACTCGGAAGGACCTTCGCACTATTGTTTGTGCTGCTTGGGGCATTGGTAATCTATGCAACGGTAGGAAGAATAATAGATGAACAAAGGACGCTTGTTGGGACGCAGAAAGCTTTGGGGTTCTTCAGTAGAGAGGTATTTAAAAAACATCTAGCCTTTGGTATAGCGGGAACTTGCCTTGGAATCATTTCGGGGGTAGTTGCAGGACGTTTCCTGGTCGAACCTATTGTGCTCACCGCAAACGAACAATTCTATGTTATGGGCACCGTGCCGCGCATAATCCGATGGAATATGGTTGGAATAAGTCTGATTGTAGGAATCATTCTTTCAGGCTTTGCTGTGCTCTGGGCTTGTTCACATTTACTGAAGGAAACTGCGAAGGATTTAATGCAACCACCGGCGCCAAGGGGAAGAAGAAAGGTAGAAAAAAAGAAGGGCCGTGGCTCGATTTACTCTCGTTTGATAATAAGAAATATGCTGGTGGACTGGAAGAGGGTTCTTATAACCATGGCGTCTGTAGCCGGTTGCTGCATTCTTTTGGTAATCGGGTTTACCTTAAAGGGCGCCATATTGGGTTCTGTGGATAGGCAATTTAATACCATAATAGATTACAAAGATAAGATTTCTTATGACATAGAGAGCTTTAAATCAGCGGAAGATGATATAGAAAGCTTACTAAAGTCCTATGAAGCTGACTATATGAAAATCACATCCAAATATCAAAATTTCTCTTCGCCTGAGGGTTTAACTGCAGCCGAACTCCTGGTGGTGGATTCAGATAGGCTTGATGACTTTTTCCACATACGTGATATCAATAGCAAAGAAACTATAACATTACCAAATGAAGGTATTGTGATTACCCGAAGAATATCCGAAGTTTACGGCCTGTCGATTGGAGATAAGGTCACAGTCTATAACAGCAATATGGATCCATATGAAACCGAAGTCTCGGGAATCTTTGAATACTATATGGGTAAAATAATATTTATTTCCAAAGAAGCATATAAGAATCTTTTTGGTGAAGCTGCGGTTAGCAACGCCTTCTGGACCAAAGGTGAATACTCTTCGGATGACATGAAGGAAGAACTATCTAAGGTAAAGGGGTTCGAAGCCTTTGATAGTACATCTAGCACTAGAAAACGGTTTATGGACTCTACAGCTTCGCTTCAGTCGATAACGTTCCTTTTGATTTTGGCAGCGGGAATGATGGCTTATTTTGTTCTGCTTAACTTGATTAATATGTATCTAAATCAGAAGAAGAAAGAACTCACAATTATGAGAGTGAACGGATTCACCACCAAGGAAGTTATCCGCTATATTGCGGGTGAAAGCGTATTAACTACATGTCTCGGAATTGTAATGGGCTTACTCGTTGGCTCGCTGCTAGGCTACCTAATCATAAGAGCATTGGAGCAGGTGCAGTTCTGCATGGTAAGAGATATCGATTTTACTGCATGGTTGTACTCGGCCTTGCTTACAGGTGTATTCGCATTGATTATTAACGTCATAGCCCTAAGGAAGGTGAAGCATCTTAAATTAAGCGACATTGCATAAGGAGAGGGCAAAGGTTTCATGAATACGATGAAGGAAATGGTAAAGAAAGATTCTGATTTAAGAGAAGAAGGACTGCAAGTTGAAGAAATAGACGAAAAAAACAAAAGCGAACTAGCTGCTTTAATCAAAACTATTGCTGTAGCATTTGGCGTAACTCTATTCCTTAATTCTGCAGTTCTGGTTAACGCCATGGTTCCCAGTTCATCCATGGAAGGTACCTTGTATCCCGGCGACAGATTCTTCGGAAACAGGCTGGCGTATCAAAACGATGGTCCGGAACGATTTGATATTATTGTATTTAAGTATCCCGATGATGAAAGTCTCATGTATGTAAAGAGAGTCATAGGTCTTCCGGGGGAAAGAATTGAAATCATCGATGGGAAGGTCTATGTAGATGGAAACGGTGAGCCGCTTAATGACAGTTTCATCAAGGAACCAATGATTGGATCCTTTGGTCCATATGAAGTTCCCGAAGATTCGTATTTTGTTTTGGGGGACAACAGAAACAATTCCAACGATTCTCGCAGATGGAAGCATACTTTCGTTCGACGCGACCAGATTCTCGGAAAAGGAGTCGTTATCTACTGGCCGCTTAAACACATGAAGTTACTTAATTAATAGGATGTATAATAACAGTAGCCTCACTCGTCCTCGAAATTTGCGATAATTACCGAAAAAATGAAAGCACCCCTTGGGAGTTATC
>CADBSP010000241.1 GCA_902797405.1 uncultured Eubacteriales bacterium
AGGAAGATCGGCAAGTCCTTAGGAATGTACTTTATTGTATTGGGATTTTCACAGTCCTTTATGCTGTAAAACATGTTGTAATAGCCATTTACCGTGAATTTAAATGTGCACCAAGGATCGTTATTGTATGCCTCTACAACTTTCTCATCACTGGAAATCCAATCCGTGTAGCTCTTTGGATTTTTAATGCGTTTATTATAACCTCCAAAGGCCATGGTTGTTATAATCTTACTTCTTTCATCCCATCCCTTTGCTGCTGCAATGGTTTTACACATATTCATTCCCTTGTTTAGAACATCCTTTGAAAGGAAGCCAGTTCCCGAAATGATAGCTCCATTTAGACCTTCGCCTTCCAATGCGATGTATTGGCGCGTCAGGAACGAACCCATACTATGACCGAGGATGAAATAAGGCAAGCTCGGGTATTTTTCGTGAGTGATTTTTCTTAGCTCATTCATATCGCCTAGAAGGTATGCATTTCCATGTTTTTCATGGAAGAAGCCGTACCTATCCTCAGTCTTAACTGATAGTCCATGTCCCAGGTGATCGTTTCCAACGACATAGAAACCTTGTTCAGCCATATACGACGCAAAGTGGTCGTATCTTTTGATGTATTCCAGCATTCCGTGACAAATCTGAAGAACCGCTTTTGGCTCCCCTTCAGGCTTCCACTCTACTGCATTTATCAGAGTTTCACCATCTTTAGATAAATAAACGAATGAGTTGGACATATAATCATCCTTTCTATAAAACAATCCCAATCATTATGTCAAAACTGCTTTTGACGAACGTTTATAATTATGTCAAAACCCTTGTTTGATGTTTGTTTATATCTAAGTCAATATTCTTATTTGATATTTGTTAATTATTATGCTAAAACTCTTGTTTGATATTAGTTAATTATTATGCCAAAACCCTTGTTTGATATTTGTTTATATTTATGCCAAGTTGTTTTTAGCGAGGACGATGAACTGTTTGGCTGTTCTGGGACTGCGTCCATTTGCCCTTATTGCAAAGGCTTCTGCCCTGGTAAGTAAGTCTTCCAATTGCTTTTCACGTGAACCTTTCGACTTTGCTTTTCCAGAAGAAAGAAGACCCTGCTCCATAGCCATATTTTCAACTATCGATAGATATAAATCCTTGGCGGGTTTGGAGAATGTTATTGTTAAACCAAACCTGGACGAGAGGCTCATGGTTTCCTGGAGAGTATCATTCAAATGAAGATCGTCACCTTCTCTATCTGCCATGCTCTCCTTCACCAAATGTCTGCGATTGCTGGTTGCATAAATCAGGATATTAGGGCTAGTTCCGCTTACATTCCCCTCCAATATTCCTTTTAGCGCATAATAGTCGTCGTCATTCTTAGTGAAGGTCAAATCGTCGATAAAGAAGATGAATTTAAGCGGTGAATTGGACAGTTTTTCCGCAAATCCAGGAATCTCCTGAACCTGTTTTTTGTCGAATTCAATAAGCCTGACGCCCTTCGACGCATAATGAGCTGCGCAAGCTTTCACCGTGGTTGATTTACCTGTTCCTGCATCACCGTAGAGAAGAACATTGCTCGCAGTCTTTCCCGAAGCCAAACTCTCGGTATTACGTAGCACCATGTTTCTTTCTCTGTCATATCCATATAGCTGGTCCAAAGTCTGGTAGTCGGCCTTTTTTATCGGAACGAGCTCGCCATCTCTAACCTTGAACATTTTGCTGTCAGCAAAGATTCCATAGCCTTTAGTGTCCAGGGTTTTAATCATCGCATCGAATTCCTTCTTCGCCATGATTTTTGAATTATTCCATGTGGGTAGAGCGATTCTTTCCAGCTCCGCATTCATTTCTTTCATGGCATTTAGAATGTCTTCTGATGACAAACGACTAAGTTTTTGGAGAACGTCCAATTCTCCTGATAAAGCCCTCTCCATTTCAGGAGTCACTCCACCAACCAGGTGTTTTTCCACATAAAGATTATCGCCTGTTTTTATATAATCTTTGATAAACCCGGCCAGATCTCCTCCGCTTTCATATATTTCAGCGCATAAAGCAGAATACATTTCCAGAATGTATTCTCCGTCCTCACAATTAAGGGACTCCAGTACATCCAATAGGCTATATATAATTGGATGTTGCTTCAAGTCCCTAAATATCGTGAGCGCTTTTAATTGCAAACAAAGAATCTTAAGTTCCTTTTGTTTCATTATCAACACTCCATATGTTTATTAATCTAGTCTGTCGAAAGAAATCCAATATCTTCAGGCTACCGATTTAAATCCTTAGCTGATTATTCAACCGGAATAGTCCAATTCATAAAGTCTTCTATCTTTCCTGTCTGAATTCCATAAATAGTGTCATACATTTCCTGAGCTATTGGACCAATTTCATTATTGTTTATAATCATCTTATCGCCCTTATAAAGGAGTTCTCCTACGGGGGATACGATGGCAGCGGTTCCCGCCGCAAACATTTCCTTTAGCTCACCATTCTTATATGCTTCTTCCAATTCATCGATGGAAATGAGTCTTTCGTTAATATTGTAGCCCTTCTCCTTGCAAAGTGCGATGATGGAATTTCTGGTTATTCCGGGAAGGATTGACCCATTGAGAGGACATGTGCAAATCTCGTCTCCTATTACGAAGAATGCGTTGGCTGCACCGATTTCTTCTACATATTTTCTCTCTATTGCGTCCAACCAAAGTATCTGCTCATAGCCCTTTTCGTGGGCAATTTCCTGAGCCTTTAGGGACCCGCCATAATTGCCTGCGCACTTGGCTTCGCCTGTACCGCCAGGACATGCTCTGGTATATACATCCTCTACATACATCTTGGTCGGCTGAAGTCCGTTAACGAAATATGGACCAACCGGAGATAGGATTATCATGAATTTGTATTCTTTGGATCTACGGACTCCTAGGAATGCTTCAGTCGCAAAAATGAAAGGTCTGATATAAAGCGCGGTTCCCTCACCTGTGGGAATCCAATCCTGATCTACTTTTACCAATGCTTTTATGGCCTCAACAAATAAGTCTTCATCAATTTGGGGAATGCAGAGTCTGTCATTTGTTCTGTTGGTTCTCTCAGCATTCATATATGGCCTAAAGAGTTGAACTCTTCCACCTGCTGTTTTATAGGCTTTTAATCCTTCGAACATTTCTTGTCCATAGTGAAGACAACAAGCAGCAGGATCAAGTTCTATTGGAGCATAAGGAACTATTCTTCCATCATACCATCCCTTTTCATCGCTATAGTCCATTACAAACATGTGATCAGTGAATACGGTACCAAATCTAAGTCCATCGGAAGATGGCTTTACCTTTGGATTTGGATTCTTTGTTACAGGAAATTCATACTTCATTTTAAGTCCTCGCATTCGATTATAATACTATTCATTTAACGCCCTCTTTCATTTAAAAAACGATAAGGGCTTAATCATATCAATCAATTATATCATAGTTATTGGGTATAATGTGAAAACAATTAGATTGATTCAATTTGTAGACTTTTTCATTATTGTCGGTTATTTGTTGACTGATTCCATCAATTGATTAATATACGCAATTAGTCGATTTGTCTATAGATTAATTACCTCAAAGTGGACAACGCCTTTTTCCGAATGCGGATTTAGGAAACCGATTTTAACGAGGTAGTCGACCAAGGTTCCGACATTTCGACCGTAGACTCTCTTATTAAACTCGTTCTTTGTTTTCATGCCAAAGGCATCCCAAATCCCCTCAGTTATGGTTTCCAAAGTCCAATCCGGTTTTTCTATTAGTATACCTTTGATTTTCGCTATCTTTTCCTCCTGACCCTTCAGATTGTGTTCTACAATTGGTCTAATATCATCATATATATCGCCATGAGCCAGAATATATTTGGCATGAGTTTCATCCAGGAATGAACGTTGAGTATCCTTATAGTCTTCCCAGTCCATTACCGTAGGGAGCTTGGCCGAATCGAATTCTTTGATTCCCATTATTGCATCAGCCAGGTAAAAAACATCGTCCTGAGTAATGAATCCCATCTGTCCGGGGGTATGACCTTTCAGATTCCTGCATTCAAATTTAACTCCATCTATTTCAATTTCTGTTTTATCCTGAGATTGAGGAATCACTCTATCGGGTTTCATTATCATATAGCTGAAGCCCTCTCTAAGTTCTTTTCTGGTGTGCGTTGGATATAGAGGTTGGAACTGAGTGTAATCCCTGGCGAACGCAGCCTCGATTTCAGGAAGAATAATCTCAGCACCAAATTTTTCTCTTAGATAAGCGTGATTTCCCAGATGATCATAGTGGCTGTGACTTCCGATTACCGCGCGAACCTTAAGCTTTTTTTCTTCAATAAGTTTATCCAAATGTGGCCTGGTTCTTTCATCGGGATAACCGCTGTCAATCAAAACGACTGTCCTATCATCCAGGAAATAAAAAGGAATCTTTGCTGTCGCAACAAGACACCAAGTATTCCCTTTGATATGTCTAAAGTCAATGATTAGTTCTTCTGTATTCATGTTAGTATCCTTACTGCTCATTTCGGCACATTTCTTATGCGCACATGCTATTTTATAAGTGGACAACCTCCGACTTCGCTTCGTATCCTTTATCCTTTAAGGCTGAAAGAATCTTCTCCTTATGTTCGGTACCAAAGGCTTCAACAGTGAGTTTTAGTTCCACTCCCGCATTTCTATCAACATTTACAAATTGATTGTGATCCAAGCGAATGACGTTGCCCTTTTCACCTGCAACAATGCTTGCAACATTCAGGAGTTCGCCAGGTTTATCCGGCAGGATTACCGAGAATGTAAAGATTCGATCCCTTGCTATCAACCCGTGCTGAACAACCGACGACATGGTGATAACATCCATATTACCACCACTTAGAATCGATACGATTTTCTTATCCTGAATCCCCATATCCTTTAACTGCTTGAGTGCAGCAACGGTAAGAAGCCCTGAGTTTTCTACTATCATCTTATGGTTTTCAACCATATCCAGGAAAGCAACAACCAGTTCATTATCAGGTACCGTAATCACCTCATCCAGGTTTTCCTTTAAGTATGGGAATACATTATCACCGATGGTTTTTACAGCAGTACCATCAGCAATTGTGGTTACACTATCCAGCGTAACCACTTCTCCCTTATCTAAAGCAGCCTTAAGCGATGCCGCACCTTCCGGCTCCACCCCTATTACTTTGATATTGGGATTGAGGAGTTTTGCCAAAGTAGAAACACCGGCAGCCAGGCCTCCTCCTCCCACAGGAACCAGTATATAGTCAACCAAGGGAAGTTCTTTTATTATTTCCATAGCGATGGTTCCCTGGCCTGTTGCTACAACAGGATCATTAAACGGATGAATGAAGGTGTATCCTTCCTTCTCGGCAAGTTCGGCAGCATGGGCGGCAGATTCGTCGTAAACGTCTCCATAGAGGACCACTTCTGCACCATAGCTCTTGGTTCTGTTCACCTTTATCAAAGGTGTGGTTGTCGGCATAACAATCGTCGCTTTGCAACCATAGGACTTAGCTGCATGGGCAACCCCCTGTGCATGGTTGCCGGCGGACGCTGCGATTAAACCTCTTCCACGTTCCTCATCCGTCAAAGTGCTAATCTTATAGAAAGCTCCCCTAATCTTATATGCGCCGGTTTTCTGCATGTTTTCAGGCTTTAAGAAAACTTTGTTTCCCGACTGTTCAGAGAAGAAATCACTCGGTATCAGGTTTGTGTCGCGGGTTACTCTCTGTACAACTTCCGCTGCTTTTTCAAAATCGTTTAAATTCATTTTTTATTATTCCCTATGATTATATTTATATTATGTTCTTTTAGCCATCTTTGATGTATCGCTATCTTTGAAATATCGCTATTAACGTTTTATGGCTTATTCCATTACGGCACCTTTATTGGATGGGCCAACCAATCTGGAATAGCGTGCCAACCATCCTGTTTTTACATTTGGTTCTTTGGGCGTCCAGGATGCGCGTCTCTTTTCCAATTCTTCTTCACTAACATCTACCGAAATGCTGTAGTTTGGAATGTCGATATTAATGATATCGCCCTCTTCTATGAGTCCAATCTCACCACCTGCTGCAGCTTCCGGACATACATGGCCTATGGATGCACCGCGGCTGGCTCCACTGAATCTTCCATCGGTGATCAAGGCAACGGATTTATCCAATCCCATCCCTGCAAGTGCACTGGTTGGATTAAGCATCTCTCTCATTCCCGGGCCACCCTTTGGTCCCTCGTAACGGATGACAACTACGTCCCCCGGGTTAATCTTTCCGTCATAGATTGACTGAATTGCGTCGTCCTCGCTATTGAATACTCTGGCAGGTCCTGAATGCGTTAACATCTCAGGTGCAACTGCGCTTCTTTTTACAACGCATCCACCTGTCGCGATATTGCCAAAGAGTGCAGCTAAGCCGCCGGTTTCTGTAAACGGATCTTCAATAGGTCTGATAGCATCTTTATTCTTATTAAGCCTACCCTCTATGTTTTCGCCTACTGTTTTTCCTGTTACAGTAATCAGAGTCTTATCTATAAGTCCCTTTTTATCCAACTCGTTGAATACTGCAGGGATTCCTCCCGCTCTATCCAAATCGTGCATGTGTGTTCCTCCTGCAGGTGCCAGGTGACAGAGATTTGGAACCTTGCTGCTGATTTCGTTGAACAAGTTTAAATCTACCGGAACACCCGCTTCATTTGCAATTGCCAGAAGATGAAGCACGGTATTTGTGGAACATCCCAGTGCCATATCGCATGCAAGCGCATTCCTGATTGATTTCTCGGTTATGATATCTCTCGGTTTTATATTTTTTTCGACCAGGTTCATGATTGCCATTCCGGCATGCTTGGCTATCATAGTTCTCTTTCCGGTAATTGCAGGCACTGTACCGTTTCCGGGAAGCGCGATTCCGATTGCTTCCGTCAGACAGTTCATGCTGTTAGCGGTATACATACCTGAGCATGAGCCACAGCCAGGGCATACGTTTTGCTCGAATTCCAGTAGTTTTTCGTCATCTATCAGGCCTGCCTTTCTAGCACCAACCGCCTCAAATATTCTGGACAAAGATACTTCCTCATCGTCGACGATGCCACTCATCATGGGTCCACCGGAGCAAACGATTGTCGGAATATTAATTCTGCAAGCACCCATAAGCATTCCGGGAACAATTTTATCGCAATTTGGAACCAATACCATTCCGTCGAATTGGTGACCGACCGCCATAGACTCAACACCGTCCGCAATCAACTCACGGCTTGGAAGTGAATATCTCATTCCTTCGTGACCCATCGCAATACCATCGCAGACTCCGATTGCGGGAACCATAACAGGAGTTCCACCGGCCATTCTGATTCCGGCCTTTACTGCATCTACTATTTTATCTAAATGAATGTGACCGGGTACGATTTCGCTGTGGGCTGAAACAACTGCGATTAAAGGTCTTTCCAATTCCTCTTTTGTATAACCCATAGCATAAAAGAGACTTCTCATGGGGGCACGTTCTATACCCTTTGTGACATTGTCGCTTATTTTACTCATTGCTCTCGCCTTTCTTTTATTACCTATTCTCTCTTTTCTCTCTTTGATTCTGTGGATAATATCCCTGCAATTCTTTAAATTGTTTTTCAAAACAATTCGGTTGCAGTCTTTTTAACCTTATTAATCTGTTTCTGTTTTTACTGCAAGTTTTTTTATGATAAATCCGAAAAGCCGGGGTCTCCCGGCTCTCAGAATTCTTATTTATCTTGTAGCCAGCTCATCATGGCTCTTAGTTCTTCGCCTGTCTTGCAGAGTTGGTGGCTTGCCTCCTTGGCTCTGGACGCAAGGAACTTGGCCTTACCGCCTGCATTGAATTCCTGTATAAATTCACTGGCAAATGTACCGTCCTGAATCTCGGAAAGAACTTCCTGCATCGCTTCTTTTACTTCCCATCCGATTACTCTCTTACCACGGCTATAGTCACCATATTCTGCAGTGTTGGAGATGGAATACCTCATGAATTCGAATCCGCCGGAATTTATAAGATCAACTATGAGTTTCATTTCATGTATGCATTCAAAATATGCCATTTCCGGTTCATACCCTGCTTCCACCAAGGTTTCAAATCCGGCTTTCATAAGTTCGCAAACTCCGCCGCAGAGAACAGCCTGTTCACCAAAGAGATCAGTTTCAGTTTCTTCTTTAAATGTAGTTTCCAATATTCCTGCACGACCTGCACCGATTCCGGAAGCATATGCTAAAGCATAGTCCTTTGCCTTTCCTGATGCATCCTGATAAACAGCGATTAACGAAGGAACACCCTTACCCTCTACATACTGACTTCTAACAGTGTGTCCGGGGCCTTTAGGTGCAACCATAATTACATCGATGTCTTTCTGCGGAACAATCTGGTTAAAGTGAATATTGAATCCGTGAGCAAACATGAGAACGTTTCCTTCCTTCATGTTTGGTTCAATCTGTTCTTTGTAAATCTTGGCCTGGAGTTCATCCGGTGCTAGCATCATTACGATGTCGCCTGCTTTGGCTGCCTTATCTACATCCATTACTTTTAGACCGGCATCCTTTGCTTTTTTGATGCTGTCGGATCCTTTTCTAAGACCAACAACAACCTTTACTCCGCTATCCTGAAGGTTCATGGCATGAGCATGTCCCTGGCTACCAAAACCGATGATGGCAACTGTCTTTCCATCCAGCAGTCCTAAATTACAATCCTGATCATAATACTTCTTTATCATTTTTAAGTCCTTTCTTTTGTAAATCAATTATTATTGATTCACAGATTTATTATTTAATCCAGGGAATATAATCATCTATATTCCTGCTTATTATTTAAGCTTTCTCTTATGCTTTCACCAATCCTCAATTGAGCTAGTCCTCAATCCCGGCAACACCGGTTCTACAGACTTCTACGACATCGAAGTCACTCATTGCATCTATAAAGGCGTCGATTTTTACAGGAATGTCCGTTAGCTGAATAATCATGGAGTCTTTGTTAAATACTGCAATTTCAGCATTACAGATATCCACAACTTCCTTTATCTCGGATCTTACTTCCTTTGGTGCGTTCACTTTTAGAAGCATGAGTTCTCTATAAAGTGTATTTTCCCTATCCAGGAACTGAACCTTTTCAACAACTTCCAGCTTTTCCGTCTGAGTGATAATCTGTTGCATAGAACGCTCATTGGCTGTAAATGCAATCGTTATTCTGGAAAGGCTCGGGTCGTTGGTTGGAGATACAGTCAAAGAATCGATATTGTATCCCCTTCGTCCATAGAGGCTTATAACTCTGTTAAGGACATTTGCCTTATTATGCACCAGGACGCTTACTATTTCATGTTTCATCTTACTCATTTCCTGCGTCCTCCTTATGTATTAACAATCATATCATCTACGGATTTTCCGCCCGGAATCATGGGAAGAACCATTTCCTCTCTGGATATTTCACATTCTATCCAAACAGGTCCCTTTGATTTAAGGGCCTTCTTTAGGACATCCTGGAATTCTTCAGGTGTTGTAGCCCTATAGCCCTTGGCGCCAAATCCTTCAGCGACCTTAACGTAATCTGTTTTTCTTTCAGGTGTTGTTGATGAATACCTGGTTCCATAGAACAAAGTCTGCCACTGATAAACCATGCCTAAAACTCTATTGTTCATGATAATAGTTATTATAGGTAGGTTCTCGGAGACCGCAGTGCAGCATTCATTCATATTCATGTGGAATGACCCGTCACTGGTTATGTGAATGACGCGCTCGTCCGGGCAAGCCATCTTGGCTCCAATTGCAGCGCCATAGCCAAAGCCCATCGTTCCGAGTCCACCGCTCGTAATGAGCTTCCTCGGTTTGGTGTGATTTAGGTATTGCGCAGCCCACATCTGATGCTGTCCAACGTCAGTTGCATAGATGGTATCTTTTCCACCCATCTCATTAAGAATTCCGAATACCTGGGATGGTTTAAGTGGTGCATCGGGATCTCTCTCCGCGATATGTTCCTTTGCTTTCCATCCTCTGATTTTGTCAGCCCATTCCTTATGTGTTGTCTTTTCAACCAAAGGAAGAATGCGCTTTAGGAATTCCTTTGTATCGCCTACGCAATATTTATCCACCAAAACGTTTTTATTAATTTCACTTATGTCCACATCCACCTGAACGATGCGGGCGCGGCGTGCAAATTTCTCTGTATTCAAGGCAACGCGGTCGCTGAATCTGGCACCAAGCGCAATAACCAAATCAGCGTAATCCACTGCTCTGTTTGCAGCAACGGAGCCATGCATACCTACCATTCCAAGATTTCTCTTATCAGTTCCGATGATTCCTGTTGCCATTAAAGTATGAACAACCGGAATGTCAGCCTTCTTAACCAGTTTGAGAAGATCGTCACAGGCCTTTGATGCTACAATTCCACCGCCTGCATAGATTACAGGACGCTCGGAATTATTAATCATACCTGCGATTTCTTCTGCATATTTCTTACTGATCGGAGGCAGTTTGCGGAGTGGCAGAGGTTTCTTCTTTACGTATTCGGTAACTGCTGCTGTAACATCCTTTGTTATATCTATCAAAACAGGACCTTTTCTTCCGCTTTGGGCTATCTGGAAGGCCTGTCTAATCGTGTCTGCCAATTCCTCAATATCGTTAACAAAGAAATTATGCTTGGTGATTCCCATGGTTACACCCACGATACTGACTTCCTGGAAAGAATCTCTTCCTATCATATTGTCAGGCACGTTGGCGCAGATAGCTATCATTGGAGTGCTATCCATCCAGGCTGTTGCAATTCCTGTAACCAGGTTGGTGGCTCCGGGTCCGCTGGTGGACATAACAACTCCGGTCTTTCCTGTTGCTCTGGCATATCCGTCAGCGGCATGGGCTGCACCCTGTTCATGGGCTGTTAATACATGATGAATCTTATCACTGTATTTATAAAGCTCATCATAGATGTTTAATGCTGTTCCTCCGGGATAGCCGAATACAGTATCTACCCCATGTTCCAGCAAAACTTCCATAACTATTTGTGATCCGGTTAGTTTCATTCAATCTCCCTCTTCTTTTGATAATAGTTGTCATTTTCTAAACGTCGGCATTCTTTGGATAATGCAAGAAACTGCCCATATCCCTTTAGAATACACAAAATATGCCGAAAAACGGCATAGGTCTATTATATATTCTTGCTTGGGTTTGTCAATACTTTTTTGTGGCCAACAAACAAATTGTCTAAATTTTTATTTTGTTTTCACACAAATTTTTGTTGACAAAGATTCAGCCTTCGTTTATAGTAATGTAGTATTGATTTTATACTTTAATTGAATAAAAAGCAACACTTTATTCATCGGATTTGCCATGACGGGAATAATCTGTTCAGAATCATTTTATAGAGAGTCCTGGTTAGCTGGAACAGGATAAATGAAGAACAGAGTCTCACCCCTGAGCGAAAAAATGAGTGAGCGCGTTGATGGACGCGTTAAGAAGAGTGGTACCGCGGATTTAATTCGTCTCTTCCCCCGATACATATTAGTTATCAATCAGGGGAAGTTTTTTTATCGCTTTTTACGAATCGCCTCTTTGCAAGATTAGTGATTCATGATTAGTAATTATTTATAGAAGTGATTAATCATTATTATAAACAAATAGTTCAACATTATTTACAAGGAGACTAATGATGCAGAATTACACAAAGTACAGACCGGGTTACTTCCCTCCCCCCAGTGCCAGAATGGATTGGGTAAAACGCGACCATATTGAAAAAGCACCTATTTGGTGCAGCGTAGACCTAAGGGACGGGAATCAAGCGCTAATAGTTCCAATGAGTTTAGACGAAAAGTTGGAATTCTTTAAGGTACTTTGCAATATTGGGTTTAAGCAGATTGAGGTCGGTTTTCCTGCTGCCTCTGACACGGAATATGAGTTTCTTAGGGCATTGATTGAAGGTAACCTGATACCTGATGACGTTGAGGTTCAGGTTCTCACTCAGTCCAGAGAGCATATTATCGATAAGACATTTCAATCACTTGTAGGAGCAAAAAAGGCAATAGTCCATTTATATAACTCCACCTCCTTTGCTCAAAGAGAGCAGGTCTTTAGAGCCAGTAAGGATGAAATCAAGCAGATTGCAATCGATGGTGCTACTCTTATGAACGAATATAAAGAAAAGTATCCCGATACTGATTTCACCTTCCAATATTCGCCTGAAAGTTTCACAGGAACTGAGCCGGAGTTCGCCTTGGAGGTTTGCAATGCTGTAATAGATGTTTGGAAGCCAACACCTGAGCATAAGATGATAATAAATCTTCCCGCGACAGTTGAGATGTCGATGCCTCATGTATTTGCAAACCAAATAGAATATATCAGCGACAATCTTCATAATCGCGACAGCGTCATTCTGTCTATCCACCCACATAATGATCGAGGAACAGGCGTCGCCGATTCCGAGTTGGCACTGCTGGCGGGCGGAGAGAGAATTGAAGGAACTCTCTTTGGAAACGGAGAACGTACAGGAAATGTTGACATCGTAACCTTAGCGATGAACATGTTTACTCACGGTGTTGATCCGGAATTGGATTTCAGTAATCTTCCTGAACTTGCAGAAGTTTACGAGAGAGTAACCGGAATGCAAATCGGCCCCAGACAACCCTATAGCGGAGCTTTGGTCTTTGCTGCATTCTCCGGTTCACATCAGGATGCTATTGCCAAGGGAATGAAATGGATAGAAGAAAAGAATCCTGACCGCTGGACTGTCCCCTACCTCCCAATCGACCCTCATGATGTCGGTCGTGTATATGAGGGAGATGTTATCAGAATTAACAGTCAGTCCGGAAAAGGCGGCGTAGCCTATATACTGGAAAACAATTTTGGATTTGTAATTCCAAAGGACATGCGTCCTGAAATCGGAAATCTTATCACCAAGGTATCCGATAAATCCCAGGCGGAGCTTTCGCCTGAAAGCCTCTATGAGGTATTTGAAAAAGAATATATTAATGATTTCTGTCCTTTGGATATTACCCACGCAACCTTCAGTCATTTATCATCAACCAAGGATGAAGACAATAGATTCAGTGTAACGATGCGTGCTGTCATCAAAGACGAAGTATACGAACTCACGGGCGAAGGTAATGGTCGTCTGGATGCTGTAAGTAATGCACTAAGACAAACACCTTATACCTTTGATTATAAGTTCATTACATATTCGGAAAACGCTATCTCTACAGGTGCGGATTCCAAGGCCGCCGCATACATCTGTATTGCCGATAAACGCGACAACAAATACTGGGGTGTTGGAACCCAGGCAGATATCATCCTGGCGTCTGTAAACGCTCTGGTTTCTGCACTAAACAGGATGAACAAAAAGCTTCACTTTGTTGAGTAAATCCGGGATATAGTGTAAAATAGTGACGGTCTCCTGAGGGAGGCCGTTCATTAGTAATCAAATAATAAAAAGTCATAAAACGATAGGAGATTTGATATATGGGAATGACAATGACCCAAAAGATATTGGCTGCACATGCAGGACTTGATTCTGTTAAAGCCGGCGATTTGATTAATGCCAATCTGGATTTGGTTTTAGCAAACGATATTACGGGACCTGTTTCAATCGGAGAATTTGAACGCGCGGGATTCGAGTCCGTTTTCGATAAAAGCAAGGTCGCTCTCGTCATGGATCACTTTGCTCCAAACAAGGATATAAAAAGCGCGGAACAATGTAAGACCTGCCGCACATTTGCCAAGAGATTCGATATAGATAATTTCTACGATGTTGGCGAGATGGGAATTGAGCATGCTTTACTCCCGGAAAAAGGATTAGTCGTCCCGGGAGATGCAGTAATCGGCGCAGATTCTCACACATGCACTTATGGTGCTTTAGGCGCGTTTTCAACAGGTGTAGGATCTACGGATATGACTGCCGGCATGGCAACGGGAAAAGCGTGGTTCAAGGTTCCAAGCGCTATAAAGTTCAACCTAAGAAATGAGCTTAGTCCATATGTAAGCGGCAAGGATGTCATTCTACACATCATTGGAATGATAGGTGTCGATGGTGCACTTTATAAGTCAATGGAATTCACGGGAAGCGGCGTTGCATCCTTATCAATGGACGACAGACTAACAATTGCAAATATGGCTATTGAAGCTGGTGGAAAAAATGGAATCTTCCCTGTGGACGATGTAACAAAGAAGTATTTGAAAGGACGAACAGATAGAGAGTATACAGTCTACGAGGCAGATGCCGATGCGGAGTATGATGCAATCTACGATATCGATTTATCTCAAATCGAACCTACCGTCTCCTTCCCTCACCTTCCTGAAAACACACATAGAATCGGCGATATCGATGAGATTCAAATCGACCAGGTGGTAATTGGCTCCTGTACAAATGGAAGAATTTCCGATATGGAGGCTGCAGCAAAAATACTGAAAGGTCGTCATGTGGCCAAAGGTGTTCGCACCATCATAATTCCTGCAACACAGGCAGTATATAAAGAGTGCATCAAAAAAGGTTATATCGACGATTTCATAGATGCCGGTTGCATCGTTTCCACACCTACCTGTGGACCTTGCCTCGGTGGATATATGGGAATTCTGGCTGCCGGCGAACGGTGCGTATCAACGACAAACAGAAATTTTGTTGGAAGAATGGGTCATGTGGATTCCGAAGTATACCTGGCGAGCCCGGAAGTCGCCGCAGCATCCGCTATTACAGGAATGATTTCCGATCCAAGAATTGTTGACAGTCCTGAATCCAGGAAGGCACAAAAGGTTGCAGAGAAGCAGGAGAAGAAAGCCGAGAAGGTTGCGGAAAAACAGGCGCACAAGGCTGAGAAACTTAACGAAAAAGCAGAGAGGCTTGCGGATAAAGCCGATAAGTTAACAAAAGTAGAAGAAGAGTAATCACCGAAAGATTTTGAAAGGATTATATATATGGACGCAAAAGGCAAGGTTTTCAAATACGGAAACAATATTGATACTGATGTTATTATTCCGGCACGTTATCTAAATACAACCGATCACGCTGAACTCGCAAGTCATTGCATGGAGGATATAGATAAAGATTTTATTAATAATGTATCCGCCGGTGACATCATGGTAGCAGGAGATAATTTCGGTTGCGGAAGTTCCAGAGAGCATGCTCCTATTGCTATCAAAGCTGCCGGTGTGAGCTGCGTTATTGCAAAGACTTTTGCTCGCATCTTCTACAGAAATGCCATTAATATTGGTCTTCCGATTATGGAATGCCCTGAAGCAGCCGAAGCTATATCTGCAGGCGACCAGGTGGAGGTTGACTATAGCACCGGAACAATTCACGACATCACAACAGGTGCAACCTTTCATGCTGTTCCCTTCCCTGATTTTATCCGTGAAATAATAGATGCCGGTGGATTACTAGCCAGCATAAACAAATAGAATAAACCATCGAACAATCTATTCAACAATTCTATTAACAAATTAATTAACAAAAAAGCAATTAAGGAGATTTTGAATGAGATATAATATCGCAGTTGTCCCAGGTGATGGCATCGGGCCTGAGGTCGTAGCCGAATCAATAAAGGTTCTTAATGCTATTGGCGAGAGATTTGGTCATGAATTCAATTGCACTGAAGTTCTTGCCGGTGGTGCAGCTATCGATGAATTCGGCGAATGTCTTCCAAAGGACACTTTGAATGTTTGTAAGAATTCCGATGCTGTTCTTCTTGGCGCTGTTGGTGGTCCCAAGTGGGATAATGTTCCCGGCGATCAGAGACCCGAAAGAGCCTTACTGGGACTTCGCAAAGAATTAAACCTTTATGCAAATCTAAGACCGGCCATGGTGTTTCAGGAATTGAAGGATGCATCCCCTCTTAAATCAGAAATCATTGGTGAAGGATTGGATATCCTGATTGTAAGGGAATTAACAGGCGGCATTTACTTTGGTAAACATGAGACAACGGAAGATGCTGCATATGATGTTGAATACTATTCTGCACCTGAAATTAGAAGGATTGCTATAACAGCCTTTGATATGGCCATGAAAAGAAGCAAGCGCGTCACAAGCGTGGACAAGGCTAATGTGCTGGATAGTTCCAGGCTTTGGCGAAAGATTGTCACCGAAGTCGCAAAGGACTATCCAGAGGTGTCGCTTGATCACATGTATGTGGATAATGCTGCAATGCAGTTAATAAGGGATCCAGGACACTTTGATGTAATTGTTACTAGCAATATGTTTGGAGATATTCTTTCCGATGAAGCAAGCCAAATTACGGGCTCTATAGGAATGCTTCCTTCAGCAAGTTTGACCGAAGGAAATTTCGGGATGTACGAACCTGTTCATGGTTCCGCCCCCGATATCGCAGGAACCGGAAAGGCCAATCCCCTCGCAACAATCCTTTCCGCTGCAATGATGCTACGCTACACCTTTGCTCTTTCCGAAGAGGCAAATGCCATAGAAAAAGCGGTGGATGATTTCCTAAAAGCAGGATATCGCACCGCCGATATTGCGACAGGTTCCGAAAGTGTGCTGAGCACATCGGAAGTCGGAGATAAGATTAAAGAATATATTTTGAATGATAACTGATATGGTACCTTCACTTGTCCTCGATATTTGCAGTGACATCCAAAAAAATGAAAGCACCCCTTGGGAGTTATCAACGGGGGTCCCCAGCCCACTGGATAACTCCAACAAGGGGTTTTTCATTTTTTTGGGTCACTGTATAAATATCTGCGGAATCGTTCAGGTGCCATACCAGTTATTATTCTTAAATATTCTTCAAAAATGATTTTCTGTGTATCGGGGTTATTCCTTGGGATTTGATGCCGGCGTAATGAGCAGCGGTACCATAGCCTTTGTTGGATGAGAAGCCGTAACCCGGATAGATGTCGTCATACTCGATCATCATGCGATCCCTTTTTACCTTGGCAAGAATGGACGCAGCGGCGATTGATATGCTGGTCGCATCACCACGGACCAGTGATATTTGTTTCGTGTAGATTCCGGGTACAGTGACTGCATCAACTAAGATTAAATCGATAATTAGCTCATCATTTCCGAATTGGTTAGTTCTCTGTGCAATTCTTATATTCTGTGCTTCGTCGCTTCCTTCTATTGATTCATTATTTCGATTAAGTTTTTCTATTAGCATTTTGTTAGCTGCCAGTATTGCCTGCTTCATGGCCTTTTTTGTTGCTTCCAGGATATTAATCTCATCAATTACATTATTGTCGCAAAGTCCAAATCCGTAGCAAAGGGAGTTCTCACGAATCTCATCATATAGTTTTTCGCGATTCTTTTCAGAAATCTTTTTGGAATCGTCAATTCCCAATCCTTCATATTCCGGATTTAGCACAACGCAAGAAGCAACCACGGGACCTGCCAAAGGTCCTCTACCAACTTCATCTACTCCTGCAATAAAGGAATGGCCCAGCGCGCCATATTCCCTTTCGTATTTCTTTAACTCCTCTGCCCTATTCTTTTGTTTTTCCAATCGTTCAGCTTTCGTCATATAATCACCACTCTATCAAATGAAGATGTATTTAATCACGAATAAAACGGAAAGCACCCATAACAGAATTGATACTTTTTTACTGTTTCCACATGTTGTATTGAGAACTGTGTAAGAGATAATACCAAATGCAATTCCTTCTGAAATGGAGTACGTGAATGGCATTGAGGCAATCGTTATAAAGCATGGAATTGCTTCCAGCATATCATTCCAATTGATTTTTGTGACTTGCTGAAGCATCAGGAATCCAACGATGATGAGTCCCGGTGCTGTTGCAAATGAGGGTATCGCCAGGAATATGGGAGAGAAAAGAAGCGACAGTAGGAAAAGGCATCCTGCTGTAATTGTTGTGAGTCCTGTTCTTCCGCCCTCGGCGATTCCTGCTGAAGATTCAACGAAGGTTGTAACTGTACTTGTTCCCAGACAAGCTCCGGCTGTTGTTGCGACGGAATCAGCGAAAAGCGCCCCTTTGATTCCGGGCAATTGTCCGTTCTCATCCAACATATCCGCCTTTGATGCACATCCTATTATTGTTCCGATGGTATCAAAGAAATCGACAAAGAGAAATGCGGATAAGATACCGAAGAATTCCAGAAACTTTCCGCTGGTAATCAGGGTAAAATCCATTTGCATGAATGTGGGCGCAATTGAGGCAGGCATGGCTATTATGCCATTTGGGATTACGCTGTAGAATCCAGCTTCTGGATTAGGAATGTATAATCCAGTGAGCTCGCATATTACTCCTAAAATCCAAGAGGAAAAAATACCTATCAGGATGTTACCCTTGACATTTTTTATTACAAAGAATGCTGTTATGAGGGTTCCTATCAATGCCAAAAGGACGGTGATTCCTTCGGTTCTAAGGGTACCTTCTTTTATAGATTGGTGCAGTGAGAATACCGTTACAAGTGTACTCGAATCCACGACAACATGGGCGTTTTGGAGTCCAATGAAAGCTATAAAAAGGCCAATACCAACCGTTACGGCAATTTTGATGCTGGAAGGTATTGCATTGAATACCGCCTCGCGGACGCTGGTTAGCGTTAGTACAATAAATATCAGGCCCTCGGCAAAAACTGCACTTAGTGCCACCTGCCATGTGAGGCCCATTCCCATTACTACGGTGTATGTAAAGTACGCATTAAGCCCCATGCCGGCAGACAGAACAAATGGCATGTTGGCTATCAAAGCCATACAAAGGCATCCTATAGCACTTGCTATCGCAGTAGCAGAGAATACAGCACCGGAATCCATTCCCGAAGCTCCAAGGATATTGGGATTGACCGCCAATATATACGCCATAGTCATGAATGTCGTTATACCGGCGACCACTTCCCTTTTTATATTGGAACCTCTTTCTTCGATTTTAAAGAATTTATTCATCTTTGCACCTTATATCTGCACTTAATTAAATATTAATACACTATAT
>CADBSP010000242.1 GCA_902797405.1 uncultured Eubacteriales bacterium
AAAAAACACTTGACACCCACCCCAACCTATGCTATTCTATCAGAGTTATAACTGCCGTAGACAGCAAGTACGAAAGTGTAAGAGCATAAGCCGCTTGCCGAGGATGATTGAGAATTTTTGAATGGATATTCCGGTCTGCGCATGCAGTCGGGATTTTTTTATGTAAAACTCCTCTGATTGGCAGATTATAAGGCAGCTTTGGCTGACTATCAAAAGGAGGTAACAAATCATGGCTAAGGTCGAATTAAAAGCACCTGTCGTAGACGAGATCAAAGGTTATGTGGCAGAAGCCAAATCCGCAGTATTAGTTGATTACCGTGGATTGACTGTTGAGCAGGACACAAGATTGCGTAAACAGTTAAGAGAGGCTGGCGTTGTATACAAAGTATACAAAAACACAATGCTGCATCTTGCATTCGAGGGTACAGACTATGCAAAACTGGATGAGAATCTGGAAGGACCTACAGCGATCGCATTTGGTATTGAAGATGAAACTGCTCCAGCAAGAATCTTAAATGATTTTGCAAAAGAGGCAGAAGCGCTTCAGTTCAAAGGAGCTGTTGTAGACGGAGAATACTATGATGAGGCAGGAATCAAAGTTCTTGCAACAATCCCATCAAAGGAAGTTCTTATTTCCAAATTGCTTGGAAGTTTGCAGTCACCAATTACAAACTTTGCGCGTGTGGTTAAACAGATCGCTGAATCTCAGGGCGAAGCCGCTGCAGAGTAATTCGTAACAAACAAGCCTTTAAGGCAAAATAAAAAATAATGGAGGATTTTAAAATGACAACACAGGAATTTATCGATGCTATCAAAGAGATGAGCGTTATGGAATTAAATGATTTAGTAAAAGCATGTGAGGAAGAGTTCGGCGTTTCCGCAGCAGCAGGCGTTGTAGTTGCAGCGGCAGGTGCTGACGGTGCAGCAGCAGGTGCTGAGAAAGACGAGTTCGATGTAGAGTTGACAGAAGTTGGCGCTAACAAAGTTAAGGTTATCAAGGTTGTTCGTGAAGTAACAGGTCTTGGACTGAAAGAAGCAAAAGAAGTTGTTGATGGAGCACCTAAGGTAGTTAAAGAAGGCGCAAGCAAAGAAGAAGCTGAAGAAATCAAGACTAAACTTGAGGCTGAAGGCGCTAAGGTTACATTGAAATAATTGTAACTGATACAGCTTTCTGAATCAGATCAGAGTTGATGAGTGGCAGGAGGATGCGGTATCCGTGTCTTTCTGCCGCTTTTTTTATAATGGCAGGGATGTTTGCGATTAAAAATGACTAAACATTGCCATAAAAAAATAGTAAATTTTACTTGATAATATATAGGACAAACTATACAATAAGAGTAGAAAAAAATGGAGGTAAAGACATGAAAAGAATGAACAAAGTCTTAGCTGTTATTCTTTCTCTTGCTATGATGATCACCATTGCTCCGGCAAACAATGGAACATCAAAAGCGGCGGAAGAAGCAGCGTCCGGATATGCAAAGATTCATGATCCATCTATCGTGATCGGATACTATGAAGGTGAAACATATTCTGACAAAAGTGTAGTGTATGGAACGCAGAATGCGGATAACAGCAGAAAGAAGATTTATTTTATCTTTGGATCTCACAAGAGTTTTGCGTATTCTCTGGATCTGAAAGAATGGAAAACTTTCACAAACAACATCAATACATCAGCAGCCACTTTATTTGCGGAAGATGCAAAATGGGCAAGTATGGGGGCTAAGAGTGCAGGTTACTGGAATATCCATGGAAACCTGTGGGCGCCGGATGTAATCTGGAATCCGGATTACGATAATGGTGATGGTACCAAGGGTGCCTGGATGATGTATATGAGTATTGCCGGTATCAACCGTAACTCTGTTATTACCCTGCTTACATCCAAGTCTTTGAATGGAGACTGGACAAGAAAGAGTGCTATCGTATACTCTGGTTTTGATAAGGGAGATTATGACTACACCAAGACAGATTACAAGGCAGTAACAGGAGATACAGATTTGAATGCCCGTTATATGGTAAAAGATGGTGCAAAGCCATCCATTGCAGCAGGAACTACATTCAAAGAGTCCCGTTCTAACCGTGAATATTGTGCTCATGCCATTGATCCTTGTGTGCTGTATGATAACGGTAAACTGTGGATGTCCTATGGATCCTGGGATGGCGGTATCTACCTCATTGAGCTGGATAAAACAACAGGCCTTAGAGATACAACACATAAGTATCAGTATAAGGTGAATGAATCGGATCCTTACATGGGAATTAAGATCGCAGGCGGCGGTTTTGCTTACTGCGGCGGCGAGGCATCTTACATTAAAAAGATTGGCAGCAAATACTACCTTTTCATTTCCTATGAAGGATTGGAAGCTGCAAAAGGTTATAATATGAGAGTCTGGACATCTGATTCACTTGCTGGCCCATATAAAGATATCAGTGGAGACGATGCCAGATTTGTAGGAGATGGTGTAGATGCTGAGTCAGGGACTTATTCCATGATAAGCCGTTATGGTTTTGGAACAATCGGAACCCGTCTTATGAGTTACTATAAATGGAATCATATGGATTATGGTTTTGTTGCCCAGGGACATAACTCTGTGCTTTCGGATACCGATGGCAAAAACTATGTAGTATACCATACGAGATTTACAAATAAGGGTGAATATTTTGAAGATCGTATTCATCAGTTGTTTGTGGCAAAGAACGGTGGAATCGTAGCAGCGCCATTTGAATATGATGGCGAGACATTGGCGACAAAGGCTTATGATGCAGCTAAGGTTGCCGGAAGTTATCAGATTCTTTCTATGGTAAATGTTAAGGCGACAAATAAAGAATGTGTAACAGAAAAGACAATGACACTGAATCTGGATGGTACAGTAACCGGAGAATATACCGGAACCTGGTCACAGGCCAGTGACGGACCATATGTTACATTGAAGATCAAATCTGCTTCTTCTACTCAGTCCAAGGATGAAGCTACTTACCAGGGTGTGTTTGTAGAGCAGACCAAAGAAGGAACAAAGGATAAGGTTATGTGCCTGACGATCGTAGGAAATAACGATCTGTCTGTCTGGGGATACAAAACAAAGGATGCGGATCCACTTCCTGTGAAATCTGCAGATCCTGCACAGACCAACAAACCAGCGAATACTACCACGGCAAAAGGTCCTGTAAAAGGAAAAACATATACGGTTGGCAAGTTGAAATACAAAGCAACCAGCAAAACGAAGGTAACTGTAACAGGTGTTAAAAGTAAGAAACTTACATCTGCTACTATCGGAGCAACTGTTAAGATTAAAGGCAAGAGCGTAAAAGTTACAGCTATTGGCAGTAATGCATTTGCAAAATGCAAGAAGCTGAAGAAGGTTACCATCGGTAAGAATGTGACAACAATTGGTAAGAAAGCGTTCTATAAATGTTCTGCTCTGAAGACTGTTACTGTAAAAGGCAAGAAAGTTAAGAGCGTAGGCAAGAATGCGTTCAAGGGAATTGCAAAAAAAGCAAAACTGAAAACACCTGCTTCTAAGAAAAAAGCATACAAAAAACTGTTTAAGATCAAATAAAGATCTGAAACGATGTTAAAAAAAGAGTCATTTGGAAATCTCAGGATTTTCAAATGACTCTTTTGCGTAATGGAAGCTAAAAAAATAACGCCCGGCGGGCGTAAAATAATTTTGAATAAACCGTTGACACTAGTCTACAAATGTGGTACGATGTAAGATAGCATGATTATGGTAAGGTAGGATTACCAGCCCTACATTGTTTATTAGTCTATCATAGTTTTGTATAAAAGACAAGGAGTGAAATCAATCAATGGAGAAAAACAGAATTCGTCCGGTTCATGTTGGAAAAGGCGTGAGAATGAGTTACTCGAAACAGAAGGAAGTCCTGGAAATGCCAAACCTCATTGAGGTCCAGACAGATTCCTACAAATGGTTTCTGGAAGAAGGCCTGAATGAAGTTCTCCGCGATATTTCGCCAATCGCGGATTACAATGGCAATTTAAGCCTGGAATTTGTCGGCTTTGAACTTTGCAGAGATGATGTGAAATATTCCATCGAAGAATGCAAAGAAAGAGACGCAACTTATGCAGCCCCTTTGAAAGTCAAAGTGAGACTTCACAACAATGAGACTGAGGAAATCAGTGAACATGATATTTTCATGGGCGATTTACCTCTTATGACAGATACAGGTACTTTTGTAATCAATGGTGCAGAACGTGTAATTGTTAGCCAGTTAGTGCGTTCTCCTGGAATTTATTATGGAATTGATCATGACAAGATTGGTAAAGAACTGTATTCTGCTACGGTTATCCCGAACCGCGGTGCGTGGTTAGAGTATGAGACCGACTCCAATGATATATTTTATGTCCGTGTAGATAGAAATAGAAAAGTTCCTATCACGGTGCTGCTTCGTGCCCTGGGAGTAGGAACAAACCAGGAGATTCTGGATATGTTCGGAGAGGAACCGAAAATTCTGGCAAGTTTTGCCAAGGATCCTTCAGAGAACTATCAGGATGGTCTGCTGGAACTTTACAAGAAACTGCGTCCGGGCGAGCCTTTGGCAGTAGATAGTGCGGAAAATCTCATCAACAGTATGTTCTTTGATGTGAGACGCTACGATCTGGCTAAGGTAGGACGATATAAGTTTAACAAAAAACTGGCTCTTCGTAACAGAATTACCGGATTTAAACTGGCAGAAGATGCTGTCAGCCCGGTGACAGGAGAGGTGGTTGCAGAGGCTGGAACTCTTGTAACAGAGGAATTGGCTGATGAAATTCAGTATGCAGCTGTTCCATATGTATTTGTTGAGACGGAAGAAGGAAGAGATGAGAAAGTTCTCTCCAATATGATGGTAGATCTCAATGCGTTCCTGCCAAAAGCAGATAAAAAAGCGCTGGGAATCACAGAAGAAGTTTACTATCCGGAACTGGCGAAAATTCTGGAGGAAAACGAGACTGAAGAAGAGCAGTATGAAGCAATCAGTAAAAATGTGGCTCTCTTGATTCCAAAACATATTACAAAAGAGGATATTTTTGCATCCATCAACTACAATATGCATCTGGAGTATGGCATTGGAAACAAGGATGATATTGACCATTTGGGTAATCGTCGTATCCGTGCTGTTGGCGAACTGCTTCAGAATCAGTATAGAATCGGTCTTTCCCGTATGGAGCGTGTTG
>CADBSP010000243.1 GCA_902797405.1 uncultured Eubacteriales bacterium
GGACGGTGAATTCTTTAGGCATAACGGTGCGACAGCTGTTAAGATGAATACCAGGATAATCTCTGCGACGACAAAGGATCCTGAGGACCTGATAGAATCGGGGAACTTTAGAAGGGACCTTTTCTACCAACTTAATGTTGTCAGAATCAAACTGCCTGCCCTTAGAGACAGGACGGCGGACATACCGGGGCTTGTTTCTTACTTCATTGATTTCTACGGTAAAAAGTTTGGTGTAAGAAGAACCATAAGCCAGGATGCTGTCGATTATCTTTGTCAGTCGGATTGGCCAGGTAACGTCAGAGAATTGGAAAACGTTGTGCAAAAAATCATGATAGGGACCAAGGGTGAGCAGATAAATCTGATAGATGTTATGAGGGAAATGCATAGTGATGTCTTTGATTCCGGAATAGTGTCGAATTCAGAGGAATTGGATGAGAACGTTGAAGAAGTGAACATGGTAACGATGGTCGAGAATTTTGAAAAGAACATTATTCGTCATGCGCTTGAAAAATACGGTTCAACCAGGAAGGCTGCATGGGCAATTGGCATCAGCCAGACGCAGTTGGTGAGAAAGAAGAATAAGTATGGGCTGTAGGCACAAGCTGAATGCGGCTTGTTTAGATATAAGAACAAAAACGTCATTGATTCCATAATGTGAACCGATTTCGAATCAGGTATTTTTCAGGGTGAACCCAAGTGGGTTCGCTTTGTTTTTTTGTCAAAAAAAAGGCATTTCGAAGATTTCGCATATAGACGAAAAGGCCGGCTCCAATCTATAATTTACGTAGGACAAATAAAGGACGTTATATTTTTAAGGACTACTTTTTAACGAATAATAGGGTAGAAGTAGAGCCAAACAACCAAAATTGTAGGAGGAAGAAAGCTATGAAAAAGGGAGGAAATCCTTACGGAACACACAGAGTTATCGAACCAAAGGGCGTACTGCCACAGCCGGCAGATGTTATCGATAACGATATGGAGATTTATGATAATGAGATTAAGATCAATGTTAAAACATTGAACATCGACTCCGCATCATTCACATCCATCGTAGACCACGCATGTGGAAAGAAGCCTACTGATGATCTGAGCGACGCTGATATCGAAAAGATCAAAGAAACCATGCTTGGCATCGTTGCTAAGGCTGGTAAGCATAAAAATCCATGGACAGGTTCCGGTGGAATGCTGATTGGTGAAGTTGAAGAAATCGGACCGGAATGGAAGGGTGACCTAAAGGTTGGTGACAAGATTGCTACATTGGTATCCCTCTCTTTGACACCACTCGTGATTGATGAAATCCTTGCTATGAGACCTGCAATCGACCAGGTTGACATTAAGGGTCATGCAATTCTCTTCCAGAGCGGTATTTATGCTAAACTTCCTGATGATATGCCTGAAGGACTTGCACTATCCGCACTTGACGTAGCAGGAGCTCCTGCACAGGCAGCTAAGCTCGTGCAGCCTGGCATGAAGGTAATGGTAATCGGCGGCGGCGGAAAATCCGGACTTCTTTGCCTCTATGAAGCAAAGAAGAGAGCTGGAGTAACAGGTCAGGTAATCTGCGCAGCAGGCTCCCAGAAATCCGAAGACAGAGCTAGAAATCTTGATTTGGCTGATGATTATTTCCATCACGATGCAACAGATGCAGTTGGTATGTATGAAAAGGTTATGGAACTCACAAATGGTGAACTCTGCGACCTCGTAATTAACTGCGTAAACATAGAGAATACAGAAATGGCATCCATCCTTTGCACAAAGGACGGAGGAAGAGTCTATTTCTTCTCCATGGCAACAAGCTTCACTAAGGCAGCATTAGGCGCCGAAGGTGTTGGTAAGGACGTAGAGATGATAGTTGGTAACGGCTATACAAAGGGACACGCAGAAATCACTCTCCAGTGCCTGAGAGAACACGAAGGAATAAAGAAACTCTTCGAAGAGATGTATGCATAATTTTATTCGTTAATAAATAAGGACGGTACCTTCATAGGTTCCGTCCTTGTTAAACAATAGACCTTATTGTTAGTAATATAGAAAAGGAGATTGTCATGGCAATCAGAAATTGGAAAGACATACCTTTGTTCAAAGACGTAACAGATGAACAGTGGAATGACTGGCATTGGCAGGTGAGCCACAGACTGTCCACGGTTGAAGAAATCGCTCAGGTTGTAAATTTAACCGAGCAGGAAAGAGAAGACATAGAAAAAGTAATTGGTGGATTCAGAGTTGGAATCACTCCTTACTATGCATCCCTGATGGATCCGGATGATCCTAGAGATCCCGTTAGAATGCAGGCAGTTCCTACACTTGCAGAAATGCATAGGTCTGAAGCTGACGATGCAGATCCACTTCATGAGGACGCTGATTCACCGGCACCGGGACTCACTCACAGATATCCGGACAGAGTTCTTTTCCTGATTACCGACCAGTGCTCCATGTATTGCCGTCACTGCACCAGAAGAAGATTGGCAGGAGAAACAGATGGCGCCAGATCAAAGGAAGATATAGAAGCTTGCCTGGAATACATCAGAAAAACTCCTCAGGTAAGAGACGTTCTTCTCTCCGGTGGAGATGCTCTCCTGGTTGAAGACGACACATTGGAATACATCATCAGCGAACTTAGAAAGATTCCTCACGTGGAAATCGTAAGACTAGGATCCAGAACTCCGGTTGTTATGCCTATGCGTATAACGGACGACCTAGTCAATATGCTGAAGAAGTATCATCCAATTTGGCTGAACACTCACTTCAATCATCCGAAGGAAATGACTCCTGAAGCCAGAGAAGCCTGCAGAAAATTGGCTGACGCAGGTATTCCTCTTGGAAACCAGAGTGTACTTCTCAGAGGAGTCAATGATTGCAAATTCGTGATGATGGATCTGGTTCATGAACTCGTCATGAACAGAGTTAGACCTTACTATATCTACATCTGCGACCTTTCCGTTGGTATCGAACATTTCAGAACCCGAGTATCAAAGGGCGTTGAAATAATCGAGGGTCTACGTGGACATACTTCCGGATACTGCGTACCAACGTTCGTAGTA
>CADBSP010000244.1 GCA_902797405.1 uncultured Eubacteriales bacterium
AAGGCCAGAAGAGGAGTGGTTCATACGCCACACGGAGATATTCAAACTCCTGTCTTTATGCCTGTGGGAACTCAGGCGACGGTTAAGTCTCTCATTCCCGAACAGGTTGCAGATACAGGTGCAGAAATACTTCTTTGCAATACTTACCATCTATATCTTAGACCGGGACACGAGGTTGTAAAAGCGGCAGGAGGACTCCATAAGTTTATGAACTGGAATAAACCGATTTTGACAGACAGCGGTGGCTTCCAGGTTTTTAGTTTGGGTAAGCTTAGAAAGATTACCGAAGAGGGTGCCGCATTCTCTTCGCACATTGACGGAAGCAAGCATATGCTGAGCCCTGAAAAATCAATAGAGGTTCAGAATGCTCTGGGGTCGGATATTATTATGGCCTTTGATGAATGTGTGGAACCAAAAGCGGACTATAAATACATTGCCGAATCTCAGGCCAGGACAACCAGATGGCTGGAAAGATGTAAGGCTGCTCATGAGAGACCTGAGGATCAAGCTTTGTTTGGCATCATGCAGGGAGGTTTCTACAAGGATCTTCGTGAAGAAAGTGCCAAGGCAATCGTGGATATGGATCTTCCGGGATATGCTATTGGGGGAATCTCGGTTGGGGAGACTAAGGAGGAATACATCGGGGTATTGGAATATGCTGTTGATTTGCTTCCGGATAATAAGCCTCGCTATGTAATGGGAATAGGTACTCCAGATTATATTTTTGAGGCGGTTGAACATGGCGTTGATATGTTTGACTGTGTAGAGCCAACCAGAATTGCCAGGCATGGAATGGCTATGACTACATATGGAAGGCTAAATATAAAGAATGCAAAATATGAATATGACTTCGGTCCACTGGATCCTGAATGCGACTGCTACGCCTGCAGAAACTATTCCAGGGCATATTTAAGACATACCTATAAGGCGGGAGAAATGATTGCCGCCACACTTCTTTCTATTCACAATATTCGATTCCTGGAAAGGATGACGGAAAACATTAGAAGGTCTATCGAAGAAGATAGGTTCTTGGAGTATAAAAAGGAATTCTATGATAATTATGGCAGGTTCTAGGCATGAATACTTTTAATTATTTATATGCAGGAATAGTTGCGGCAGTAATAATAGGTTTTTTTGCTTTTGATGCCTATCTTTCCACAACAAAAGGAAGTGTCAAATATACTATGAATAATATTCCTAAGGAAATGAGGAATCCCAATGATTTGCCCTGTGTCCACAGGGATTATTGTGGTGGTTGCACATATAATGGGGAAGCATATAGTGAAACCTTGAAACAAAAGGAAAATGAAGTCCGAGATGTCTTTAAGCAGAAAGCTGGGCTCATTTTGTTAAACAAGGGTGAAGAGGATAATAAGACTTTATGCACAAACGACTCAAATGAATTGAGTGATGAAGTGCGAGTATTTGATGGCAAGTACGAAGGAATAAAAGGATGTCAGTATAAATGGCAGTTTCAGTATAGAAATAAAATGGAGTATACCTTTGGGGACTTTGTTAAGGATGGCGATCTGGAACTTGGAATGCATAAAAAGGGAAACTTCCTGTCTATTGTAACTGTTGATCACTGCCAGCTGGTACCTGATGATTTCAATTTGATTTTGAGCTATACCCTAAGTTTTGCCAAGGCTTCAGGGCTAAAGCATTATCATAAGAAAACTCATAAGGGAGTATTTCGCAATCTTATTATAAGGCGTGGCTTTAGAACCGGTGAAATTCTGGTTGATTTAGTAACATCTTCGGAAGCTGATGGTGGATGTGATTATGATGAAAACGGGAATCCTGTATCCTTAGAGCGGCTGGATGTAGAACTCTGGAAGAATACTTTGCTCAATCTTAAATTAAAGGACAAAAATAATAAAATAGTTGGCATAATGCACACGATTAATGACAATATAGCTGACGCAGTAAACTGTGATGAGCAAAGGATACTATATGGACGTGATTATTATTACGAAGATATTTGTGGTTTGCGATTTAAAGTAAACATATTTTCATTTTTCCAAACAAATGTTAATGCCGTGGAAAGGCTATATACGGAGGCGATTTCATTACTTCCTGATTTAAAGGGTAAGGTCGTTTATGACCTTTTTTGCGGTACAGGAACCATAAGCCAAATAGTAGCTAAAGACGCCAAAGAAGTAATAGGTGTTGAGATAGTAGAGGACTCAGTCGAAGCTGCTCGCGTAAATACTCAACTAAATGGCATCGAAAACTGCAGGTTTATTTGCGGTGATGTCTTTGATGTATTAAACAGAGCGACAGCAAGCACGGAAACTCGGGCATCATTAGTTAATAATTGTGATGACCTTGTATCGATACCAAGTCCCGATGTAATAATCGTTGACCCACCTAGAGTAGGTCTCAGGTCCAAGGCAGTTAACAAAATTGCATCATATGGCGTCCCGGAGATTCTATATATCTCATGCAATCCAAAAACACTTGCGATAGATATCGCTGACTTCAAATCTCTAGGCTACGAACCCACATATATCAAAGCGTACGACAATTTCCCCTGGACAAAGCACGTGGAGACGGTTGTCGCTCTTTCCCACCAAAATGCACAGTAAATATATCGATGTTGAAGTTGCGGTGGATGAGTTGGTCACAACAGGCCC
>CADBSP010000245.1 GCA_902797405.1 uncultured Eubacteriales bacterium
CGATCAAGAGACGCTTAGGATCTGTAGACAATGTAGTCTTACCTGTTCCGGAAAGTCCAAAGAAGATCGCTGTGTTCTCACCGTTCAGATCTGTGTTTGCAGAACAGTGCATGGAAGCGATTCCTTTCAATGGAAGGTAGTAGTTCATCATGGAGAACATACCTTTCTTCATCTCTCCACCGTACCATGTGTTGATGATAACCTGCTCGCGGCTTGTAATATTAAATACAACAGCAGTCTCTGAATTCAGTCCCAGTTCTTTGTAGTTCTCTACTTTTGCCTTAGAAGCATTGTAAACAACGAAGTCCGGCTCAAAATCTTTCAACTCTTCTTCTGTTGGTTTGATAAACATATTTGTTACAAAGTGTGCCTGCCATGCAACTTCCACGATAAAACGGATCGCCATGCGGGTATCTTTGTTTGCTCCACAAAAAGCATCTACTACAAACAATCTCTTGTTTGACAGTTCTTTGATCGCAATATCTTTTACTGCATTCCATGTCTCTTTAGATGCCTTATGGTTGTCATTCTTGTATTCGTCAGATGTCCACCATACAGTGTCTTTGGAATTTTCATCCTCTACGATGAATTTGTCCTTAGGGGAACGTCCTGTATATACTCCAGTCATTACATTAACTGCACCAAGTTCGCTCTCCTGTCCTTTTTCGAAGCCTTCAAGATCAGATTTTGTCTCTTCTTCAAATAACTGCTCATATGAAGGATTATAAACAATCTCTGTAGTTCCACTAATGCCATACTTGCTCAAATCAATATTTGCCATCTTACATTTAACCTCTTTTCTTTTATAGTAACCTGATATCTACTTGGAAATGCAGGTTCTGCAGTGTCAATTGGATCCGTTCTTATGGAAAATCCAACTACTACATGATAGTATACCGAATCTGCCCGAAAAAATCAATAAAAACTTGGTTTGTCCAATTCCATTGACTTTCTCTTGTTTTTTTGTTAAAATTACATAAATTTTTATGAAAGGATGTGCGTGTGATGTTTTATCGACAGCGGCGGTCAGTCTGCCTGTATCTGGCAGTTATTATGGCTTTTTGCGGGATTCTTGCCGGTTTTGACCAGTTTGAACCCTCTTTTGCCATGAGTACCGCCTCTGACGATGTCCGGGTAGAACAGTCCATCACTTCTCTGTCCGAGAAACTTTTATGCACCAGCGAAACAAAAGGGTTCAGTGATATTGTCCGCTCTCTTGAAAAGAGCCACCAGGTATTAAAATGCCGCAAAACGGACTTTGTTCCTCTGCGCCTTTTGCTTTTGCCGGAGACTCGATTCACTTATACAGATGAAGCCGATCCGGATTATTCGCTGCCCGCTCCTCTGGAGACTATCACGCAGTACATACATCGTTCCGACGGCAAAAAACGCTGCTCATTTTTCTAAATATATATAAGTTTGATATTAAAAATCAGTGAGGCCCGCTGTGTACCAATACGCCAGTGCGCTGTTCATTGTACATAGTATGTCTGGCCTCCTTGCAAATTATGGAGGAATGAAACATGAGTAGTGTTGGAATTATTTTAGCTGTTGTCGTAGGTGTTGCTATTTTAGGTCTGATCGTGTGGACCTACCGTTGGGAGACTTCCGGTGAAGACTACAACGAAAGCAACGACAAAGTAAGCAAGGCGGATTCCGCCAAATAAATCTTGATACAAGAAACCTAAAGTCACCTAAAAAAAGAAGTTTATCCTGTGGAGATCAACGGCTGACGCCCCGTTTTCTCTGGTTGGATAAACTTCTTTTCTATTATGCAAAAACCATCTTAATGAGATATTTTCTCTCTTTTATCCTATCTTTTTGATCTGTTTTGCCACTCCCGGCGCCACAAGACCTGCCAGTACCATCTTTACCAGGTCACCGATCAAAAATGGGAATACACACAATGCCAGTGCCGCTACCACACCGGTTCCTGTAGACACACAGAACCAGGCTGTACCAAATATGTACGCAATAGCAGTTCCCAGGATCATTCCCAGCAAATGCAGGAAAAAGTTCTCGAACTTCTCAATGAACAATCCGCATACCAGCGTCATAAGGATAAATCCGATGAGATATCCACCGGTTGGGCCTGCCAGTTTGCCCACACCACCGGCAAATCCGGAAAAGACAGGAAGTCCAACCATCCCCAGCAAAAGGTATACTACATAACTGATCAATCCTCTCTTCCATCCAAGGAAATACAATTCAAAGTAGATCACAAAGTTGGTCAGCGAGATGGGTACCG
>CADBSP010000246.1 GCA_902797405.1 uncultured Eubacteriales bacterium
GAACACATAAAGGATATAAAAGCATTTAAACTCTTATGAAGCGTGGAAATGCTTCATGAGTGGTGCTTTATGAGTTAGAAAGAAAAATATGGAGTTTGAAAAGGCGAGAAAAGAATTCAAAAGACTGCAAGAACGCGTGAAGGCAATTAACCACGCGGTGTCTTTGATATTTTTTGATGGAGAAACCGCTGCGCCTTCCAATACTGCAGACAATAGAATAAAAGCTTTGGAAGTTCTAAATGCAACGAACTATAATTTGAAATACGGGGACAAAACAGTTGAGCTTGTGGATTATCTTTCGGAACATAAGGATGAGCTTACATTAATAGAGAAGCGATCCTTGGAGATTATAAAAAGGGATATTGATAAAAGAAGAAGCGTGCCCAGGGACAAATACGTAAGTTATGAGAACCTTCTTACATCTGCCCAGGACGCATGGCACAGAGCAATTGAAGATCAGAACTATGGAGCTTTTCGTCCATATTTGGAGGAAGTGTTTGAAAAAGTTGGAGAACTTGCTGCGTACAGTAATTACGATAAAACGCCTTATGATTATTGCTTAGACAATTACGAGCCGGGTACCAGTACTCTGTTTTATGACGGGATAATGGAAGGGATAAAAAATGAAGTCATCCCTCTCTACCAAAAAATATCCGAGAAGCCTAAACCCGATGATGCCTGCCTAAAAGGAGATTTTTCCGCCGAGAAGCAGGAAGAACTGGCGAGATATCTAATGGATATCTTAGGGATTGATATGGATCATGTTGTTCTCTCCACCGCGGAACATCCTTTTTCCAGGACCATGGGCTCCCACTTTGATGTAAGAATTGCAACCAAGTATTCACGAAGAGACTTTACCATTTCTCTATACACGATGCTGTATGAATGTGCTCATGTTCTATACGTCACAGGACGAGACGACGAAGTGGCATATACTTTCGCTGATGAACCTTCATCGATGGGAATAATGGAGAGCCAGACGTATTGGTATGAGAATGGCGTTGGGAGAAGTAGACCCTTCATCGAGCTTATATATCCTAAACTGAGGGAATTGTTCCCGGATCCGATAGCAAGCTACACACCCGAAGATATTTTCCTCGCGGTTAACAAAGTTGAAGCAGGTCCAATTAGAATCGGTTCGGATGAGGTCACAAACAATCTTCATCTTTTACTTAGATATGAGCTTGAAAAGGGTTTGATGGATAGGAGCTTATCTGTTAGGGATTTGCCTGATGCGTGGGCAGAAAAATATAAGAAATACCTGGGTGTAGATGTTACGGATCCCGTCAAAGGAGTACTCCAGGATATTCACTGGGCCCATGGCGCAATAGGATACTTTCCTGTAGCTGTTTTGGGGAGATGCTTTGCTGCAAATGTAGCAAGTAAGATGGAAAAAGAAATAGATATGGTAAAGTGCATTCAGGAAGGAGATTTTTCTCCAATCAATCAATGGAACAAAGATAATATCTGGAGCAAAATAGGCATTTATGATACAGAGACCGTGGTAAGACAAATAACGGGCTGCCCACTAAATGCAGATAATTATGTTAATTATTTAAAGAGTAAATTCTCTCAACTGTACAATTTATGATAATTAGGCAGAGGTACATCCGATGCGTTCGATTCAAAAAAACTATAACTCGCAGCCAATAATTATAGCCCTCGGAAATCCGAGGGCCTGTTTTGTCAGAGGTGAGAATTTTAGCTAGTATAATCTAATTTTAATGCTCCTTGGTTATCGCTCCTAATTTAGTATTCGAAAGGAACAATGTGGGCGATTGCCTCATTCTGTGTTATCTCTGTTTCGCCGTTATCCAAATCGATGATCTTATAACGATCATTTCCCATGCCGAGCTCTTTCATATATGAGAGCTGACGGAGACCGTGTCGTGTAACTATTCTTTCCTTTAATGCACCGCCGTCTTTATCATCCATTGTGAAAATGAGGTCTACGCAAGCATTGTCCAGGGCGAGAATATCTGTGGAGGCAAGGATTCCAACGTTTGGTGTGACAACAGGTTCGGCGGCAACTCCTTCGCAATCACAGGAAACAGACATATTACGCATAACATTTACGTAGGTCACTTTATTGCCAAAGTAATCGATGCTTGCCTTCGTTGATTCTGCCATGCGTTCCATAAGCTCTTCTTCCGCGATGCTCCACATATCATCAGAGC
>CADBSP010000247.1 GCA_902797405.1 uncultured Eubacteriales bacterium
CAGCGCCCTTGCAATTCCTATTCTTTGACGCTGACCTCCGGAGAACTCGTGAGCATATCTACGTGCATGCTCCGCGTTTAGTCCAACGAAGCTCATTAGCTCCAGAATCTTTTCACGTCGCTCTTTCTTATTGGAACAGAGTTTATGTACATCCAGAGGCTCACCGATTATGTCCTCTACCGTCATACGCGGATCCAAGGATGAATATGGATCCTGGAATACCATCTGCATCTGCTTACGCATCTGCATGATGTTTTTATCGGTTACTTCCTGCCCATCAAAGATAACTTCTCCGTCAGTTGGTTTATACAGTCTAAGGATAGAGCGACCGACGGTGGTTTTTCCACATCCGGACTCACCAACCAAACCAAGGGTTTCACCCCGACCAACAGTGAAGGAAACATCGTCAACAGCTTTTAAAGGTGTGCTCTTACCAAATCCGGTTTTTATAGGGAAGTACTGTTTTAGATTTCTAACTTCCAGCAAAGTATCACTCATTATCTGTCACCTCACTTCCCTCATTATTTGCTTCGTTCTGAACTTCTGTGTCGGCATCTATTACTTTGTCATTAACGCCAGAGCCTTCACTATTATAGAAAGCATCCTTTACGTTCATCCAGCAGGAAGCCTTGTGATTCTCATTTATAGTGAGTTCCTCAGGCACATCCGTTAGACAAATCTTCATTGCCTCATCGCAACGAGGACAGAATGCACATCCCTTAGGAAGATTAAGCATATTTATCGGAGTTCCTTCTATTGGAACCAGCTTAGTCTTCATATTGTTAACGTTCGGGATTGACCTTAGAAGGCCCTTTGTGTATTCATGTTTAGGATTATAGAATATCTCTCTAGCTGTTCCTCTTTCGCAGATTCTACCGCCATACATTACAACTATATTGTCGCACATGTCCGCAATTACACCGAGGTCATGTGTAACCAAAATAACCGCCATTCCGAGCTGCTTCTGAAGAGACTGAATCAGTTCCAGAATCTGTGCCTGGATCGTAACGTCGAGGGCAGTCGTCGGTTCATCCGCAATAAGGATGTCCGGCTCACAGGCCAGAGCCATTGCAATCATGACACGCTGTCTCATGCCGCCTGAATGCTCAAACGGATACTGCTTCATACGTTTTTCAGGATCGTTGATACCTACGAGTTCCAGAAGTTCCTTTACTCTGGCATCAGCCTCTGCACCGCGTCTTTCGGTGTGAAGCACCACGGCTTCTCTCATTTGATCTCCGATTGTAAAAACCGGATTTAAGCTTGTCATAGGATCCTGGAATATGATTGAACAATTCTTGCCTCTGAATCCTTGAAGTTCCTTTTCTGACCATGAGCTGAGCTCATCACCCTTGAACATGATTCTGCCTCCGGTGATTCTACCTGTGTCAGCCAAAATCTGCATTATGGAATATGCTGTTACGGATTTCCCCGAACCGGATTCTCCTACTATACCCAGGATTTCTCCGGGATCCAAATCAAAGTTCACTCCGTTTACCGCTTGAACCTCTCCGGCCTCTGTAAAAAAGGAAGTGTGGAGGTCTTGGACGCTTAATAGTTTTTCACTCATCTCTAACCTCCTTATTTCTTAAGCTTAGGATCGAAGGCATCTCTCATGCCATCACCCAAAAGATTCAAACTAAGAACGATAAGGCAAATGACTATAGCAGGGAACACCAGCTTATATGGATAACTCTGGAGTCCCTCACGAGCAGCATTTGCAAGTGATCCCAAGGATGGCATCGGCGCACGTACACCAATACCGATAAAGCTTAGGAAGCTCTCCGTAAATATAGCCGACGGAATCTGAAGCGCCGTAGAAATAATAATTACGGACAAGCAGTTCGGAAGAATATGCTTCCTTATAATTCTGGAAGGACTGGCACCTATGGATTTAGCCGCCAAAATGTATTCGTTCTGTTTGATTGATAGAATCTGTCCACGAATAAGTCTGGACATACCTACCCAATAAAGCATACCGAACACTATGAAGAGGCTCACCATATTGCTTCCCAATCTGGCGCCTATGCTTCCCGCCTTAAATACCAAAACCTCATTTAGAACTACAGATAGCAAGATAATCATCAACATGTCGGGAAGCGAATAGATGATATCCACTATCCTCATCATAATGAGGTCGACTTTTCCACCCATATATCCCGATATACTTCCGTACAGCATACCGATTATCAAAACGATGATTGAAGCAAAGAATCCAATGAAGAGAGATATCCTGGTTCCGTATACAACACGTATGAAGTAGTCTCGACATTGTTCATCGGTTCCGAATATGTGCGGGAATCTATCTCCTCCCTCGTCGATGAACTTTTGCTCCATTTTACTGTAAGTGAAAGGAGCCAGGTTCTTTGCTCCTTTATCGCGTATTCCGTTTACGGAAAGTATCTCCTCATATTTGTAAGGTACAAACATTGGAGCAAAGATAATGGTAAACAGGATGATCGCCAGAAGTACAATACTAAGCACCGCAAGCGGATTCTTCATAAGCTTTCTCATACCATCCTTAAAGAAGGTAGTACTTTCACTCATTACATCCTGCTGTCGCTTTTCATCTTCTGTAGCTTTTTCGAATGAACCTGCACTGAACTTGCTGAGGTCAAGCTGCATGGAGAGAGGATTCTTTTTCGGCATTTCATTATTACTCATTCTATCTCCTCCCTTCTAGTCATATTTAATTCTTGGGTCAACCAGCTTGTATAGCAAGTCGCATATGAGATTCGCTATAACCATTAGTGTTGCCAAGAATATAGTAGTCGCCATTATTAATGTGTAATCACGATTGGTGATACCGCTTACGAATTTGCTTCCGAGTCCACCAACGGTGAAGATGGTTTCAATAACCATGGAGCCTGTAATAATGTAAGCAATCTGCGGTCCTGCATATGTGATTACCGGAATAAGTGAATTCCTTAGAGCATGCTTGAATATCATCTTAAATTTGGATACACCTTTTGCTCTGGCTGTTCTTATATAATCCTGAGAAAGAGCATCCAGCATGCTTGTCTTGGATAGTCTGGTGATGTAAGCCATTGGATAGGCTGAAAGAGCCAGAACCGGAAGGAAATAACTATGGCTATTGGCCGACCAAACCGGAATCCATTTTAGCTGTATACAGAACACTAGAAGCAACAAGGTACCTAGAATAAAGCTTGGTACCGCAGTGAACAGCGTCGAGAAAAACACAATCAGTCTGTCCGGCAGTTTGTTCCTCATAAGGGCAGCAGTACTCCCAAATACAGTGCCGAGGAACAGCGCCACAATCATGGCTGAAATACCTAGTCTCGCTGAAATCGGAAATGACTCTCCGATGATAGCTTTTATTTCTCGGCCATTCTTAAGAGACACACCAAAATCACCGTGCAACACGTTCTTCATGTACAGAAGGAACTGCTGTCCAACGGGTTTATCCAGATTGTATCTGGCATTTAGTGCATCTATAGTAGCCTGGCTAAGGGCTTTCTCCTTATTAAAGGGTCCTCCGGGTACTGCGTGCATCAGAAAGAATGTGATAGCACAGATAATGAAGACCGTTAATATGGCTAATATTACACGTTTAACGATGTATTTTCCCATGGGCATCCTCTCCTATTCCTTTTTTGCCGCCTCATTCTAGCAAGCGTTTTAGTTAACGTTCATGAAATATTTATAACCTAATGGATTGGCGTAGAATCCTTTCACGTCGTCATCAATCATATACACATCCGTATAGTAGAATATCGGACATATACAACCGGTGCTCATGAGGAGGTCCTCTGCCTTATGCATTAACGCATAACGCTTCTCTTTATCAGATTCTCTTCGAATCTTAGATATCAAAACATCATATGTCTCCGCCCAGGTGCCCGCTTCCACGCTCTCTTCATATCCTAAATCGGTTAAATCCATACTATAAACCTGAAGGTCTTTATTAGCTCCGTTACCCAGCTGAGCATAGTTGTTGCCAGATGCAGTTGTCCACATTTCCAGGAAACAAATCGGATCATTATAATCTGCGAACCATGC